>CAMCFW010000182.1 GCA_945874195.1 Chryseobacterium gleum | reverse complement strand
CCCGAACGAATTAGAAAGCACGTGTTTGATCTCAGCATTAGAAACCTCCAACTGCGGTTTCCAGTCGTTCTCTTCCATCGGTTGTTGGTAGTTCAAATTGGGGAACAATTTGTTCTCTTTCAGCGCCAAAATGGAATACACAGCTTCGATGGCGCCAGCCGCGGCCAAGGTGTGACCCGTGTAGGCTTTTGTGGAACTGATGGGCGGTTTTCCTGAACCAAAAACCCGATGGATCGCAATGCTTTCCGACTGATCGTTATTCTGGGTCCCAGTTCCGTGGGCGTTTATGTAACTAATGTCGGATGGAGTCAATCCTGCCTTTTTCAATGCCTGTGTCATGGCCATGAATGCCCCGTTTCCGTCTGGTGATGAGGCTGTTTGATGATATGCATCGTTCGTATTGGCCCAACCTGTCACGAAACCAAGAATTTCTGCTCCACGGGATTCGGCATCTTCCCTGCTTTCCAGAACAAGGTAGGCGGCCGCCTCACCCAAATTCAATCCAGCGCGATTGGCCGAGAACGGTTTGCACCATTCGTTGTCTAAGATCATCAGCGAGTTGAAGCCGTTCGCGGTAAATCGGCACAAGGCATCGGTTCCACCAACGATCACGCGCTTCAACTTTCCCTGTCGCAGCAGACGCGCTCCAAATGCAATGGCGTTGGCCGCGGACGAACATGCTGTGCTGATGGTGGTGGCGTAGCCGGTGATACCGAAATGCGCTGCGGCCTGTGTGGTACAGGTTCCGCAATCGTGCGTGCCGAGCATGAACACGTTCGCAAGATCCAGTTCGGTGTAGTAGGGTTTGAAAAAGCCCTCGCTTCGGTCCATGCCACCAACGGAAGTGGATGAAACCAAACCGACTTCATGGTCTATTACAATTCCAGCTTCCGCGATGGCCTCTTTCATGGCCCAAGCGCTTAAAAGGGTGGTTCTGGAAACAGCATCGCCTTTCCAATTCAACCCATCCCGAAGCTCTTCGTTGCTCAACTTCACTTCTCCAAAAAGATGGGTTTCAGTCAGTTTTGTGCTGAGAAAATTGGCTTTTCCAATGCCCGTTTGCTTCGCCAATAACGAACGCAGGTTCCCCTGCACATCGTTTCCTATGGCCGAAATGGCTCCTATGCCCGTTACCGCGATCTCCACTATCGGTCCAAATAAATGTCAGTCAAACTTTCGGCCGTTACCTCGTTCGTACCTGATGAAGTGATGAAAGCGAAGAAACCATCGTGTTTTCCATTCCCAACTTCTGTCCAACCAATGAGTACGGCCTTAGCGGCATTGTCCTCAAAAAGTGTTTCGCACTGATCGAGCAGTAGCTGTGCATTGAACCGTTCAGTGATAAAAAAGTTGTTCTCTCCGTATAGCTTGTGGCGAATGCAGATCTCGCCCACTTCGATGTTCGGTAGCGTGTAAACGAACAATGCTGGGCTTGGAATACCGCTCTTAAGGGTCTCATAATAGAGATGATCGGTCTGCAAACTTGACGAACGGTTTGAGAAGATGACAGCTACTTCATCGTCCGCATACTTCTCCATCTCTGAACGGATAATCGTCATTTCCGCGCCTAAAAAACCAAGTTGCGAAAGCTCATCCATCTTGAAGAACTTCGGATAATTGAGGCCGATGTGCTTGTAAACCGAACGCAAAAAAGGCTCCTCGTCCATGTGCTGGCAGAAGAGTTCGCCATTGATGCGGACTTCGCCATCCTTGATGATGCAATATGTTTTCAGGTATAAGCTCATCCTAATTCGAATAAAGCAGCCGCATTGCAACCACCAAAACCCGATGCGGTTTTGAGGAAATAATCCGAAGTCGGGGTGCGTACATTCTGAATGATATTCATCGGTTGGGAAACACCCATTGCTTCAAATCCGAGAGATGTAGCGAGCTGCCCTCGTTTCATTCCTTCGAGCCCCAACATGGTTTCGATGACACCTGCCGCACCCAAGGTGTGTCCGAAATAGCCTTTCATACTGTTGACGGGGACGTTTGAAAGCCCGCATCTTTCGAATGCGATGCTTTCCATTTCGTCATTGAAGGAGGTTCCTGTTCCGTGGGCGGAAAGGTACCCGACCTTTTCGGGCCGGACGGAAGCTGAAGCCAAGGTGCGATCGATGCTTCTGTAAAGACCTTCGCCTGTTCGGGACGGTCCCGAAATGTGATTCGCATCGTTGGCACTGGCGCCTGAAATGTATCGGTCGCGCGTGCCTTTGTAGATCGTTTCATCGCTGGAGAGCACCAATCCGGCTGCGGCCTCGCCAAGATTAATCCCGGTTCGGTCCTTATCGTATGGTCTGCACGCGGTTTCTGAAAGTGCATACAGCGATGCAAATCCTGAAAGTGTGAATTCAGAAACGATGTCCCCACCCAAAACCATGACATGCTCATATTTGCCTGCACGGATCAATCGTGCTGCGGTTATGATGCCCAACAAACCCGAAATACAGGCGTTGGAAATGATCATCGGATCATTGGCCAGGTCAAAACTCTGCTTTAAGAGGTGGGCAAGCCGACCCAATGGCAACCGCGGATCATCTTCTCGGCCGATCACATCAATGTTGCCTTTGGTGGTGCAGATTATCACGAGCCCGTCCTGGTCCTGAAACGCATCATATCGAAGTTTTCGGACCGAACGCTCGTAACAGGCGGCCAGCATGTTGGTGAGTCGAAGGCTATCGAAATGTTCTTGCGGAATGAGAATCTCGGGAATAATTCCAATAGGACTTGAAGTGGTGATGCCGAACGGTTTGTCCATAGACCTCAATCCTGATCGTCCGTTCAACATGGCCTCATACACTTGTGATGGTGTATCGCCCAAGGGACACAGAACGCTCTTTGCTCCTATGAAAACCTCGCTCAAAGCAGTCCGTGATTTCGTTTCCACTCTTCAAAGAAAGGTGGCGTGTTCAGTTGCAGCACATGGGATGTGTCCATGAACACCTGTACCGTTTCGCCCGTTGCCTTTAATTGAGTTCTATTCTCGTCATACACCTTGAAACGGAAGATCATTTTAGCAGCAGGCGAATTGACGAAGGTTGTCTCCACCAACCCGATATCGTTGTAGCGCAACGGATATTTATAATCCATGTGTGATGAAGCGAGGGGCATCAGCAATCCATGCTTTTCGAAAACTTCTGTGAAATCGAAGCCGACCTGCTTGGCCCATGCGTCCCTACCATCCTCAAAATATTTGAGGTAATGTCCATGCCATACGATACGCAGACTATCCACTTCGCTGAAGCGTACACGGAAAATTGTTGTGTTAATGAGTTCCTTGATCAAGGCTTCCAAAAGTCGTAAAAATTGAACCACTGGTTCGGGTATTTCTTCACCATTCGGTCCATTTCATCAACATACTTTCTCAGCAAGTGTTCGGGCTCCATCTTTCCAAAAATGGGTTCGGTTGAATAGAAGCTATAATCGTGAACTCCGGTCTTGAACCCATAGACGAACACTTTCGGTACATCGAACTTGGCGGCAATGGCGAACGGGCCGTAGGGAAACTGTGCTTCTCTGCCAAGGAAATCGTTTTTCAGCGTTCGCATTCCCTCTCGGAACCGATCGCCATGAATACAGACCAGTTCTTTGTTCAAGAGTGCCTTGCTGATGAGAAAGACGTGCGAAATATCGTCTTTGATGGGGATGACGTTGAACTTTCGTCCACCCGTTGTTTCGTCAATGTGCTTTTTGATCTTCTGGTGCTCCTCATCATACATCACCACGTTCACCACACCACCATAACCACGCATCAGGTGACTGGCAATTTCCCAGTTCCCCATGTGGCCCGAAATGAGGATGCCGCCCGTTCGGTTCTCCACCATGTTGCTAATGAATTCCGCTCCATTATGGGTCAGGTTAAAGCGGTCTTTGATGCCCGATGCCATGGCCACCTTATCAATGATCACCTGCCCGAAAACGTAATATGTTCTGTAAATACCGCTGATGCTTTTCCACACACCATAACCCAACCCATCGCGGTAGTAACGATAGATCCATTTGCTGGACGACCATGAGAAAAGGAAGAAATAGAGGACCACGAAATGGAGGAATGCGTAGGTAAAACCCATTCCGAAGTTCTTCATAAAGAAGATGAAGAACCAATAACCGAGGGCGTTTCCCCTGCTTTTTCCGCTCCAACCCGCCATGGCGCGAAAGTACCAAGCTTAGGGAAATAACGGGTTCTTAGTTCGAAGTTGGGCACAATGAACTTTGCATTCATCACTATTCCCAACCTTACTCATATTTTCGCCCCATGGAAGGCAGCATCGCATACAGGATCATCTACAAGGAACCTCATCGTCATTTCGTGTTCATCGAATTGGCAATTACAGGCATTTCAGCCGATACGCTCCAGCTACAACTTCCGGCTTGGCGCCCCGGTCGATACGAATTGGGAAACTTTGCTAAGAACATTCAGAAGTTCACGGTTTTCAGCGCCAAAGGCGAAAAGATCGCCTTCAAAAAAGTGACCAAGGACCGATGGGAGATCACCACCACAGGCCTATCTGAAGTTAAGGTCGAATACAACTACTTCGCGGATGAACTCAATGCCGGTAGCACCTATGTGGACGGCAAGCAACTCTACGGGAACCCCGTCAACTGCTGCATGTTCGTGCCGGAATGGATCGATCGCCCCGCCACCTTGACCTTGGACATTCCGAAGGATTGGACCGTTGCAACGGGCATGCGCTCCGTTGGTCTCAACGTCTTCCACGTTCAGGATTTCCACGAACTGGCCGACAGCCCATTCATTGCCAGTGCCGGATTGCAGCATAGCTCGTTCGAAGCGCACGGAACACTTTTTCATGTGTGGTTCCAAGGTCAGTTCAAACCCGATTGGGAGCGCATTCTGGGCGATTTCAGGAAGTTCACTTCTGTTCAGATACAGGCCATGGGCGATTTTCCGGTCAAGGAATACCATTTCCTCTTCCAGATCCGCACGTACAAGACCTATCATGGCGTGGAGCATTCAACTTCCACGGTCATAGCGCTCGGCCCGAGCTACGATATTCTCAAGCCAGTGCTTTACGATGAATTCCTCGGCATCAGTTCGCACGAGTTGTTCCATACGTGGAACGTGAAGGCATTGCGTCCCATTGAAATGCAACCCTACGATTACACCAAGGAGAACTACATGCGCCTTGGCTATGTGGCCGAAGGGGTCACCACTTATGCAGGCGACCTGTTCCTTTACCGCTCCGGTTGTTTCAGCGATTTCGATTTCTTCAAGAACATCCACGCGCTGTTCATGAAGCATTTTCATAACTACGGCCGCTTCAACCTTTCTGTGGCCGACAGTGGCTTCGACACTTGGCTCGATGGCTATTCTAAAGGCATTCCCGACCGAAAGACATCCATCTACA
>CAMCFW010000181.1 GCA_945874195.1 Chryseobacterium gleum | reverse complement strand
GACACACTTGCGGTGTCAAAGGGGTCTGCGCCCCTGGGGCCATATAGGTGGTTGGCGACCAAAGTACATCGGTCGTGTATTCATCTACTTCATCGTCAAACGTGATCGACCAGCCTTCGAAGGTTCCACTACCGCTGAGGGCTGTGGTGGCCACTTGAATGGACCAAAGTCCATTTGCAGTACATCCATTTGCCAACGAGAACGCTTGATTTGAATTGAAAGTGCCTGTGATGGGGGTGGCATTGGCAGAACCAATGGTGCTTAAGTTCGTTCCGCCCGAAGGCACGAAACACGCGTTCTGATAATAGGAGGCCTGCCCGAAAAATCCGCCTGGGCCCGCTGGAGCCCCGCCTGATGGCACGAGAACGATCTGATTTCCGTCTGGGCAGACCAACGTAAGGCTTAAACTTTCAACTCCTCCGGGTGGAAGGCCGAAACCAGAGAATGTAAGATTCGTGATGCAGACCTCTAAAAGTGAACCGGGATTGACAGTACTCATGTTCAGACCCTGAACATTGATGTTCACGCCTGCTCCGCCAAAGACCGATGCGTCAAAAGTTTCGGTCTGAATGTTTGAGAATGTGGTGATGCCACCTGGATCATTGATCACATTGGCGGTTCCGGCCAAGTTGATACAATCGCCAGGACATATTTGTTGATCGGGTCCGGCATTCACGGTCACAACCGGATTCGCAACCACCACTTGAATGTTATCTGTGCAGTTTCCATTTGCTGTGGTCATATTCACCGTGTAGGTTGTCGTAACCAGCGGACATACCGCAGTCGGGTTGTCGCCCGGAAGCGGTGTGGTATACCCGTCATGCACCCAAGTATATTGAACGGTCGGATCGTTCACAATGATCTGAACGTTATCAATTCCCCAGTGATCGTATTCTGCTCCCGAATCTGCATCCTGAAACCACCGGAACTGTACTCCGTTTACAAGTGCGCCCGGAGGCATTTCAAAACACCAGTTGTTCCAATTTATCAGTTGTGGGTCATTACCACCGTTGGGGTCGAAATAGTTGATGGTGTTCCAGGTTGTACCTCCGTTGGTGGAATATTGGAGGTAAACTCCCTCGTCAGGTTCATCCGGCCCTTCGCATGGCGAGGCATCGCCCTGCGCTGAAAAAAGTAGGTCGAAACAGATCGTTCCACCGGCAGGTGCCACTGCGGGCCCAAAATTCAACGGCAAAGTGACCAACGAGCGCGGAACGCCTGAATTATCGCCCATCCAAAGATGAGTAGTTCCATCAACTCCATTGGCACTGCAGGGGTTGTTGAACGAGGCTTGCTGGGTGAATGACCATCCCGTAGGATTTCCATTATTGAAATTCTCCGAAAAACTGATGTTGCCTTGAGTTGAACCGAAATGAGAAAGCGTGACGCATTCTCCGCAGGTGATGTCGGTTAGGGTTGCGTTGGCGGTACCGTTACATTGAGCTACCGATTCAAAACAATTCCCTAATACAGAAACGGCCAGGATGCCAACCACAATCAATTTTCGAAACCGGTCAATTGACTTCATGAACAGAAATTTGTTTGAGTTCATAATGGGTCAGTTTTCGCGCATTTTTCAGATCATGCATCTTAGAAAAGATACGAAGGCCGTTGTTCATATCACATTCGCCTTTGTTGGTTCCAGAGGGCTCTATGCGTCCTGTAAAAACATATTCTGACGATTCAGAATCGCACGAAAGACATTTTCCGTCATACCACATTTCCTTCTTGAACGAAAGTTCAACGGCATGATAGTTCTGGTTTTCGATGTTTAGTATAATGTATTCTTTCGATGTGCCATTTTCCACACTTTCGCAACGAACCTGTTCTGCCCGAATGGTCACACTGTTGGAACTATATAAAATGCTTGGCTGAAGGTTCTGACCTATTGCATCCAACGAAAATAGGATGCAGACCATCAATATACAGAACTGCGAAAGAATGAGGAAGTTTCTTTGGAGCAAAGGGGGCGGTGATAGGTTTGTACGCTAGACAATTGAATTAACCTTCGGTTGCCATTGGCGCAACAATTTGGTCAAAAAAATCACACGTCCCACACGACTCAGAATTCAACCATAATCCGTTCGAACGAAAGGATGAAATACTTGTCGATTTGTTTCATTAGTGACAAAACTTACGCATATTCTAAACTCACATACGCGCGATCATCGGATCAGTTTGATGTGCCCGTTGAACGGATAGACACGCCCGTTGAAGTCTGAAATGAGGATGCGCCAAGCGTATAGTCCGGCTTCAACCTTATTGTTCTTATAAGTTCCTCGCCATTCATCATCGATTTCGTTTGTCTTAAATATCTCAGTTCCCCATCTGTCGAAGATGATAAGCTGGTAAGTACTCCAATCATATCCTTCGCCATATGCACGGAAACCATCGTTGATGTGGTCCGTGTCGGGCGTGAATGAATTAGGAATATACAAGGTCAAGGTCGGCCTGATATAAACGTTATGCCTTATTAGCGAAGGACATCCTTCTGTACTGAGTACATGTAGCGTGATGACATGATTGCCCGTGTCGAGGTAGGAATGCGATGGATTTTGATCGAACGAAACATTCCCGTCTCCGAATTCCCATTCCCAATATGTCACGTTTCCGATACTCTGGTCTGTGAATCTGATGGTGGGGTCTAAGCTAAGCGCTTGATGCGGGTCGTATTCAAACTCAGCAACCGGGGGTTGAAAAGTTTCGATGAAAGAGGGTTGGACCAAGGTTGCGCTGCAGCCGTTAGCGGTTGTCACGGTAAGATAGACATCATAGGTGCCGACATCTGCATATTGATGATAGGGGTTTTGAGCGTTTGAAGTGTCAGACAACGAATTAGGGTCTCCAAAGTCCCACGACCACGTTGCGCCCGCAGGGGTGCTCAGGTCGAGGAAAGAAAGGGCAAATGGAATGCAACCCATCGAATCATTAGCTGCGAATGCCACTAGCGGAAGTGGATGAACGGTGATCACGCTCGTTGCATTTGCCGGTGGGCTCGAGCATCCATCGGTAACTATGAAATCGTAGCTTGTGGTGGTGGTCGGTTGAACTGTAAAAGGCAGGCTGATCGGATTTGTCATATCTGGCAACAGGTAAAAACTGTAGTTGCCATCTCCGCCAGAGGCGACAAGGTCGATGGTGGTCGATTGATTAAGGCAGATGCCCGTGCCACCCCCAACGGGCGTAGAAACACTTAGTCCGAGTGCAGAAGAAACATTCACCGTTAAGGAAACCGGGGTTGACGGGCAGCCGTTCGCATCCGCCCCCACAAACGAATAAGTGGTGTTCACCAATGGGGAAACGCTGGGGTTTTGTGTTGAAGAAGTAAGGCTTGGGTCGATAGGCAATGAAGACCACAAAAAGCCCGAATATGGGGCGGTGCCTCCACTGAGCGTTGCACTTAGATCTGCAGATTGTCCAATGCAGACCGTAGAAGCGCTGCTTGCAACCTGAGCTTGAACGGCTGTAGGCTCTGCGATCACAACAGTGGCGTTTGCTAGGCACCCCACATTGTCTGTCACAGTAAGTTGGTAGCTTCCAGCGCAAAGCCCGACTGCCGTTGGCAACGTCTGATTCAAGGGGTCATTCCAAAGAAATGACACAGGCAGTACTGCTGTAAGGCTCACGGTGGCGGTAGCCGACCCACTGCAAACACCATTGCATAGCGCATCTGTCGAATTGCTTATGCTGGCGGTGAATCCAGGAGTGGCCGTGATCAATACACTGGAATTGGCCGTGCAGCCGTTGTTGTCGGTGACTGTGACCGTATAGTTGCCAGGCGAAAGCCCAGTGGCGGTGGCAGTGGATTGGGTAGGAGTGGTGTCCCATTGATATTGATAGGACCCGATAACCGGGCCCCCTTGGGCAAGTGCCGTGGCTTCACCGTTTGGATTGCCACAGCTTGATTGTTGATCCATCGAAGCCGCAACGCTCAACAAAGTGGGTTCGGTTATTTGAAGCGGCACCACAATGGAAGAACATCCGTTCACATCTGTTGCCATCAACGAATAATTTCCCGGACCTAAGCCTGAGAATACGCCCGTTGGCTGTGTATTCATTCCACCGTCTATCGAATAGGAAAGTGGAAGCGCTCCAACTGCGTTTGAAATGGTTATCTGTCCCGAATTGTCGCCATTACAGGCCGGATTTATAGATGATTGATTAAAGGTGACGTTTCCAACGCTGATAGTGGTTGAATTCACGTCTCCGCAGGCCCCGGCAATGGTGTAGGTGATGGTCCAGTTTCCCGCTCCGGCCACGCTCGGACTGAACGTTCCCGTGTTGGTATTGGTAATCCCAGTTCCAGACCAGATTCCGCCAGCACTCACCGCTGTTAGGTTAACGGCAGGGTCACTTGCGCAGAAAGACCCCACAGGAGAAATGGTCGCGTTCTGTTGCGGTCCCACGGTCATGACCTCCGTGTCTGAACTTCCGCAGGCACCTGGAATGGTGTAGGTCACCGTCCAGTTGCCCATACCGGCCACAGCGGGGTCGAATGTTCCTGTTGCTGCGTTGGTGATACCTGTTCCGCTCCAAGTTCCTCCAGCACTCGCGGCCACCAGATTGACAGCAGCATCGAGCGTGCAGAAAGGACCTGCCGCGGTTATGGTCGCACTCGGATTCGGATTAACCGTTATGCTAGTTGTGCCCGTATTGCCACAAGCACCGGGAATAGTGTAAGTGATGTTCCAAGTGCCTGGTCCGGCAACAGCGGGGTTGAAGGTTCCCGCATTGGCATTGGTAATTCCAGTGCCGCTCCAGGTTCCACCTGCTTGAGCTGCTGTTAGATTCAATGCAGGCGAATTGGCGCAGAATGGTCCGGCAGGCGTTATTGTTGCGTTTGCCACGGCAGCCCCACTACCTACCGTTGCATTGTTACCACCTGAACAATTGTTGCTTTGGTCGGTCACCGAAACGGTGTAGTTGGCTGCGCAAAGCCCGGTCTGTGTGGTAGAACTGCCTCCGAGTGTTGGCCAAGAATAGGTGAATGGCCCGGTTCCCGATGCGCTTGCCACCAACTGACCATCGCAAGCCCCCACACAACTTTCGTTGGTCACCGCCAAATTCACAGTCGGATTTGGGTAGACCGAGACAGACCCCGAAAAGGAGTTGGGACATCCGGCTGCCGAAGTTCCTGTGAGGGTGACAAAGTAGGTGCCTGGTGTGCTATAGGTTTGAGGAGGTGGAGTTTGGGCAGAAGAGGTTTGTCCGTTTCCGAAATTCCAATTGTAGGTTGCCGCCCCAACCGTGTTGTTGGTGAAAGTTGTAGTTAGCGAATTGCAGGCCGCAGGATTGTTGATCACAAAACTGGTGGTAGGTGCCATCTGAAAGGTTCCACCCCAAGTAAAATTGAACCCGACCCCGTTGTT
>CAMCFW010000180.1 GCA_945874195.1 Chryseobacterium gleum | reverse complement strand
AGACGTGGCAAGGCGGTCGACTTTGCCGGGCACATCATCGAAAACGAAAATGGCGAACCGGTCTTCAATTTCGGAAAGAACAAGGGAAAGACCGTGGTGGAAGTGCTGAAGGCACAGCCAGGTTATTATTCGTGGATGATCGATGCCCAGTTTCCCAGCTATACCAAAAAGGTTTTGACAGAAATTCGTGTCGATGCCTTCAATAAAGGATTGCTATGAAGATAGTTTGCATAGGTCGTAATTATGCCGAACACGCCAAGGAGTTGAACAATCCGGTTCCGAGCGAACCGATCTTTTTCATAAAACCCGATTCGGCCATTCTGCTGAACAACGATGATTTCTACCTTCCCGATTTCTCAAATGACGTGCATTATGAGGCCGAGATCTATGTGAAGATCCACAAGAAGGGAAAGAACATTGACGAAAAATTTGCAACGACCTACTACAAGGAGATCGGCATCGGAATAGACATCACGGCACGGGACATTCAGCAGAAGTGTAAAGAAAAAGGCCTTCCATGGGAAAAGGCAAAAGGATTCGATGGTTCTGCTCCATTGAGCAATACGATTCCTTTGGCCGAATTTGAAGACGTGAACGCTATCAATTTCGAACTTCAGATCAACGGAAAGGTTGTTCAGCAGGGATTTACGGGCGACATGATTTTCAACGTGAACCAGATAATTTCCGAAGCATCCAAGTATTTCATGCTCAAGATCGGTGACCTTATTTTCACTGGAACGCCTGCAGGTGTCGGAAAACTCAATCAAGGAGATCGTCTGGAAGCTTTCATTGAAGGCAGAAAAATGATGGACTTCATGATCAAATGACCGAATTGGTTGTTTGAGCTTCTATGAACTGGCTACTCCTTCAAAATTCCGCACTTATCGTTTTCGCATTCATGCTTGCGATGTTTATCATCGCGCAGCGACTCAAAGACAATAGCATAGTAGACATTGGTTGGGGCATCGGCTTCTGGCTCATTGCCATTTCGTGCTTTCTGCATTCGGAGCAAACTCCGATACATTGGATTGCGCTTGTGCTGATCACTGTTTGGGGATTGCGTCTTGCCTGGTACATCTACGGTCGGAACAAAGGGAACGGGGAAGATTATCGCTATGCACAATGGCGCGAGGAATGGGGCAAGAATGTGGCGATCCGAGCATTTTTTCAGGTCTTCATGCTTCAAGGCGCCATCATGCTGGTGGTCGCCTCACCGCTGTATGTACTTTTCTCGCAATCGCTCGAATTGACATGGAACGTTTACCTTGGAATGGCTGTCTGGGTGGTCGGGTTCTTCTTCGAGGCCGTTGGCGATCTGCAAATGGCGAAATTCAAGGCCGATGGATCCAACAAGGGAAAAGTGATGCGACAGGGTGTTTGGAATTACACGCGTCATCCGAATTATTTTGGCGATGCAGCGCAATGGTGGGGCGTTTTTCTGTTGGCGCTGATGTCTCCGTATTGGTACATCGCTGCCATAGGACCAGCAGTAATGCACTTCTTTCTGGTGAAAGTTTCTGGCGTGGCGTTGCTCGAAAAGAAATACAAAGGCAACCCGAAGTATGCCGATTACATAGCAACCACAAGTGCATTCTTCCCGTGGTTTCCGAAGAAGGTCACTGAATAATGATCGATTGCGAAAGTTGTGTCAATCCATTGGCGGCCCGCAACATATACTGACCTTTGGCAACATCGCCTGTATTGATCTGCTGTCCGCTGGTTGCATTCCAATTGGCGAGACGCTTTCCTGCAAGATCCAGCAGTTCCAACGACCAGTTTCCTTCGGGAAGATTCACATTGAACAATCCTGAATTAGGATTGGGATAAGCAAAAGTGGGTTTTAGGTCTTTATTGAGGTCGCCCGTTCCAGCAGTGAAATCTCTTCGTGCCAACACGTAATCTCCTATTTTCAGCGTGTCAATCCGAACTGTTCCGATCTTGTTGGTTACAGATGAGCCGGTAACAACTTCGTAGCCTTCAACTTCCTGCCACTCTGTTCCGACAAATGGACGATAAAGGAAAACCAGACTGTCTTCGGTATCAATGATCAGGTCATTGTCCATGAATCCCTGACTTGTATTTGTCGTCCCGTTGAACTTAAATGTGGCCTCCGCCTCCAGTCCATCGGCAAAAATGCCATCAACAGACCAATAATGATAAGGATTGAGTGCAAGTCCCGGGTTCTGACCCATGAAACCATCAGGTTGAACAAAATGATCGGCAATGCGCACAATGCTTGGTCCGTTTCCCACGGTCTCCACGTCAACCGTCACGTTCGTTTGCTTGAAAGTCTTATTACCCGCTGAGTTGACCACCATCTCAAAATCGGCAATCGCATCGCTCATCTTTTCCCATCGGTCAATGATTGCCATTTTCGGTTCGAATGGACACGTGACCGTGAAACTCTGCGTTTCCTGGGTCATCTCAACAGTAACATCGAAATTCTCGATCCCGTCCGTCAGGTTTATCGGAATCTTCATTCCATACACGTGGTTGTTTGCCCGTTGTTTATGCCGAAGATGGACGGTCACTTCAAATGCGTTCAACACCGGGGTCACCGAATAACTGTCGATCTGCCAATGTGGAAATCCGCCTTCAAAAACCCACCCATCGAAGAAAGGGTCAAGATTCATTCCAGACGAGACCGCGAATACATTGCGCAGGTCGTGGCTATTGGCATTGCCGAAGGCCAGCGAGTCCATATAATCGCTACAGGCTGCGAAAAAGAGTGGGTCGCCCATGTGATTTCGAAGCGTATGGATCACATCTGGACCCTTTTCATAAACAGTGCTTCCGTAGGTCACTTCGTGAGGAATTTCGTTCATGGCATAGTAATTCCCATCGGTCACGTGTGCAAACTGAAGCACTTTCCGGTGATTGTCGCGGATCCAATCGCGGTAGGCGTCCTGACCGTAGACAACTTCGGTGAACAAGGCTTCGGAATAGGCGGCAAAACCCTCGTTCAGCCACATGTTCTCCTGGTCTTCGCACGTAACCAGATCGCCCCACCACATATGCGCCAACTCGTGGGCCCAAAGTGTTTCGTAGGATAAAGATCCATCCACAAAAGGACGGCCGATATGGATGCTACTGGCATGTTCCATGGCGCCCGAATTGAAAGGCACGAGCGCATAGCCGATCTTATCCCAACGGTAGGGCCCGTAGGAGGATATGAACGCCTGCACGGCCTCATTCATGTGCTGGAAAGTGCTAAGAACAGCAACCGTATCGCTCGCAACAGCGGCCCAAACGGTCGGAATTCCCGAATATTCGCGTTCCAAAAAATGGTAGTTGGCAACAGCCATGGATGCCAGATAGGTCGGAATGGTCTGATCCAGGTTCCAATGAAAGGTCTTGGCACCGTTGTCGTGATCTTCCGTCTGTTCCAACGTTCCGTTGCAGAATGCCTTGTAATTTCCGAAGACCCGAATGTGAAAATCATACGTGGCGCGATCAGTGAATACATCCAAACAAGGAAACCAGGCGCGTCCGAAAACATGTGGATCCTCATCAAATCCTACACCCATATTGAACGCATACGCACTGCCATTCCAATAATAACCGCCCCAACCTGACGGATCCTGAGCCGGATTCCCGTGATAGAAGACCGAAATGGTGTCTGTTTCGCCTATGTTGATCGCAGACTGAAGTTCGAACTTCAGGTTCAGCCCGTCATATGTGTAGTTCAGATTCGCGCCAGATTGACCGACAATCGAATCTACCGTAAAGCCGTCAAGCGAAAGCGGAACCTCGGTCAATCCGTCAACCTTCGATTCAACCGTCAGTCCAGTAACGCCCCAGATCCGCTGCTGCGAAAAGTTGAGCGAATCGATCCGAATGTCGTAATGCTGAATATGAATGCTGTCAGCAGCGGTGCTAGCAGCCGGAGCGAACGTGGTTCCAAGTTGTTTGCCAGCCCTGCAATGATGGCCCGGTCCCACGTGCTGACCGAAGCAGAGAGTTACTGTAAGACTTAGAACGGGGAGAAGAAAGTGCTTGAACATTCGTGTGACCATGTGGTTCACAAAAGTACGGAAGCCGATTCCGGCTTACTACCTTTGCACGACCATGGCAGGAAATTCATTCGGAAAGGTCTTTCAGATAACCACTTTCGGTGAAAGTCATGGCGCGGCCATCGGGGTGGTGATAGATGGTTTGCCTGCGGGAATTGAGGTGAATGAAGCACTGATCCATAAGGATCTTCAGCGCAGAAGGCCAGGTCAGTCCAAACTCACGACCCAGCGTCAGGAGGCCGAAGAATTCCAGATTCTTTCTGGCGTTTTCGAAGGTAGATCCATCGGTTCGCCCATCTGTGTGACAATATCCAACACCGATGCTCGTTCCAAGGATTATGACCACCTGGAGCACGCTTTCCGTCCCTCGCATGCCGATTTCACGTATCAGGCAAAATATGGTCATCGCGACCATAGAGGTGGTGGGCGCGCCTCGGCTCGCGAAACTGCTGCGCGCGTGGTGGCTGGGTCCTTTGCTAAAATGCTTCTTCAATCCGTTGAAATTGAGATTGTTGCCTATGTTTCTTCGGTTGCCCATGTGGTGGCAGCGGTCAATGATAAAACGGTTTCTCTGACGGAGGTCGAGAAGAGTCCGGTCAGGTGTCCTGACGAAAAGGCTTCGATGGAAATGGAAACGCTGATCGCATCGGTCAGAAAAGATGGCGATACGGTTGGCGGAACGGTCAGCTGCGTCATCAGAAATGTTCCTGCGGGACTTGGCGAACCGGTGTTCGATAAGTTGCACGCAGACCTCGGGAAAGCGATGCTGAGCATCAATGCTGTTAAGGGTTTCGAGATAGGTTCCGGTTTCGCTTCAACAAGAATGCGGGGATCTGAACACAACGACATTTTCTCTTCGAATGAAGGGCAGATTCGAACCGAAACCAATCACAGCGGAGGTATCCAAGGTGGCATTTCGAACGGAATGGACATCACATTCAATGTGGCTTTCAAGCCCGTTGCCACTATCATGCGATCGCAGATGAGCGTGGATGCGCTTGGAAACCCGATCTCGTTGGAGGGAAAAGGTCGCCACGATCCGTGTGTGGTGCCAAGAGCGGTGCCGATCGTGGAAGCAATGGCCGCAATCGTCCTTGCCGACCACCTTCTCAGGAACAGAACTCAAAAGGCGTGATGGATCTTCGCATAAAAGACCGACCGTTTGTCATAGCCGGGCCCTGCAGTGCGGAAACGCGCGAACAGGTATTGGAAACGGCATTGGGGCTCAAGAACCTTCCGATCGACCTGCTTCGTGCCGGAGTTTGGAAACCGCGCACGCGCCCAGGCAATTTTGAGGGTGTCGGAGAGGAGGGGATCGCTTGGTTGAAGGAAGCTGGCGAACTGATCGGAAAGCCGATAACGGTGGA
>CAMCFW010000179.1 GCA_945874195.1 Chryseobacterium gleum | reverse complement strand
GTCTGTTGCACGACATAGGCAAAGTTCCGGATGAGGAACCTGAATTGCCGCATGCCATCCTTGGTATGAAACTGGCCGAGAAGTATGGCGAAAAGCCGGACATCTGCAATGCCATTGGCGCTCACCACGATGAGATTGAGATGAATACCATGATCTCTCCCATCATTCAGGTGTGCGATGCCATTTCTGGAGCAAGACCAGGGGCAAGACGAGAGATCGTGGAAAGCTACATCAAACGTATCAACGAACTTGAAGCACTGGCATTGGCCTATCCGGGTGTAACGAAAACCTACGCCATTCAGGCGGGTAGAGAGTTACGTGTGATCGTGGAAAGCGACCAAGTAACCGATGCACAATCAGATCAATTGGCGTTGGACATTTCCATGAAGATCCAAGATGAAATGACCTATCCTGGACAGGTTCGGGTGACCGTTATTCGCGAAAAGCGCGCAGGAGCTTACGCGAAATAGGTCTTATGAGGTATTTAGAGCAAGGGCGTGCGGCATGGTCGTACGCCCTTGCTATTTATAGCAATTTGAGCAGCTTCGAATCTGTCTTTCGGATCTCGAAATAAGGGGTTTGCTTGGCTCCGAAACCGCGGAAGAACCGCTCGACCGGTTCAATCATGCTTCCTTCAAAATTAAAGGCATTGCTTACGCTCGATGAGAATAGAATGGCGGTCCACATGAGCAGGCTCATGGCTCCCGTGTTCTTGTTCTTCGGATCGGCCGCCCCGGCCAGATAATAGGCACAATCATCGTCCCAAACGAGTAGGAGAGAGGCCACCGGATTGCCCGTGGCATCGCTGGCCGTCCATGCTTTGCACGCATCCTTGAGCCGCAGTTTTTGATAAATGTTATCGAAATAGGAGGCGGTGTAATTGAGCTGCTGACCTTTCGATGCAAAATCTCTTGATTTCAATTCATGCAAAACCCGAACATCAGCACATTCTGAAATGGTAATTGTTTTCTGAGCCTTGGCAATTTCTCTACGGATGTTGCCTTGAAGATCGGCATAGAGCGCATCGGCATCAGACAGGTCGTTGATCAAATAAGTATAGCGTGTGGTCTGATCAAATCCATTCCAATGGAACGGCAGCCAATTGGTTATGGCCGGATGAAAGTATTGAACGAACTTATCTGTTTTCGGTAGCTGTGCTATGAGTTCTTCCATCGCCTTCTTTTCGAATGAAAGTCGAGTTGATTCCTTCTGACCATCCGGATAATGCAACCATGGCCCCAGGTATGGCGTGAGTGGCGGCACAGTAATGATCTCGAACTGAAGTTTCCGCTTTTTGAAGTAGGGCATGAATGCCTGGATCTCGTTGCCCACCTCCACCAGTGCAACATCCCATTGCTCGGCTTTGGCCACAATTTGCATCCAGTCGTATTGAAGGAACAATGGAATGTCGTTGTGCTGCTTGCACCATTCCTTGAATTTTTCCTTGTTGGTCATGTGCGGTTTCTTCCGATTTATACGGTATTCGGAAGAGAATATTGGGTTCAGAAGATGGAAAGAAGCTGATTTACCTGATCAAGTTTCCGGTATTTCCCGAGCTTGCTGTAGCAGTTCTTCAGGTCGGTCAGCAATCGTTTCACGATAAGTTCATTCGACATCGGTCTGAGGTCTTCCACCTTTATGTTCAATTCCATCTTATCAATATGACGTTCAAGTTCGCTTTTTCCAAAGACTGCCCCTTTGCTGAATGGATTGATGTAGAAAAGAATGTCGTTTTCGGTGTGGTGATGCACATCCTGATACGCCAGAATGAAATGATCCGGCAGGTCAATTCCAACGATCGGCAGTTCCAATCGGTCGGCAATGGCCTTATAAAGAATGGCCATCGAGGTCGGACTTCCTTTATGATTTTCGAGCACGTTTGAAATGAACCAAGGTTGATCGGTGGTGTAGAATTTGGCGAAAGGTCCGAATCCATGATATTCGAACATCATGTGGTTCAGCACGCGGATCTTTTCCAGCGAGGTAAGATTGTCGTTCAGTTCCAACCACACATCCTTTCTCAGCAGTTCCACCTTGGCCATCATGGATCCGATAGGTTGCTCCGGATATTGGAACATGGACGCGATGATGGTGCCTTCAAGCAGATCCAATGCCCCCGCCTGTTTCCACTCTGTCAGCGAGGTTCTGCAAGCGCAGAATTCAATTTGCTGAATGATGTCTTCAATGCGCGCCTGAATGCCGTTCTGGGCATTCGTCTCCCAGGCCGATTCCAAATGAGGAATAACTTCCTTTCCGAATGAAACCAGTCGGTTGCTAACGTTCTGAAAGATGCCATCATCAGGATCTTCCAATAGCCTGATAAGTGCGCGAACCTCGGTATCAGCCAATGAGTAGTGCATCGGCTGCAAATTACGCTGGCAAAAAGGTGGCTCAATTGCTTGAAAATCACAGTTTTCATCATGACGATGTTAATTGCCTTTCGACAGATCTGTTACCTTTAATTTGGTTTCTCGATGATGATGCATGAAGGTTTGGAACGCCTTTCCCATGATGAGGTTGTTGCCTCCGTTTTTGGCGGGGGTGGTTTCCTGGGCTTTTTTTCTTGAGGTCTGGAGCATCTCCTTGGACCTGATGCTTATCGGTTTTGGCCTCGGGTGCATCTCTTTCCTATTGATCGTTGTGTTTGGCAGATACGACCGAAAGCCCCATCTCTTTGGAATTCTTTGCTGGCCACTTCTTTATCTGATCGGGGCGCTTCTCACCATTTCCGTGTCGGATCACATCTATCCTGATCATCTGAAGCATGTTGAGTTCCAAGAGTCGCAAGAGGTTTATATGGCCGAGATCGTTGATGAGCCACAGACCAAGGAGAATTCGATCAAGGTGGTTGCGCAGGTCACCGATGCCGATTGCAGGTCGTTCGGCAAGGTGCTCCTTTACTTCAAGAAGGATTCGTTGAGTTCTCAGTTGAAGTACGGCAATCAGGTTCTGATGAGGACTGAACTTCAACCTGTGGTCGCGCAAGGGAATCCGAGCGAGTTCAACTATGCCCGCTATCTCCGATTCCACCACATCGGACACAGAGGTTATGTCAAGGAACAGGATTGGAAAATGCTTTCGGTCGGTGAACCAAGTGTGTTCGGAACCTCATTGTCCATCAGGTCGCACTTGATCGGTCTCATGGAAAAGGCCGGACTATCGGGCAATGAACTGGCGGTTGCTTCCGCTCTGGTACTCGGTCACAGGGCAGATATCGATAGCGAACTGCTGACGGCCTATGCAGGTTCGGGCGCCACACACGTCCTTTCGGTTTCCGGTCTGCACGTGGGAATCATGTATGTGGTCTTTAATTTCTTGCTTAAGTTTCTTGACCGAAGCAGGTTCCAACGATTTCTACGCGCCTTTTTGGCCATACTTTTCCTGTTCGGATATGCGGCACTGACAGGACTTTCTCCGTCCGTACTCCGGGCCACCGTCATGTTCTCGTTCGTTGCCATTGGCAATGCCATCGATCGCAACACCAATATTTACAACACCCTGGCGTCATCTGCGTTCCTGCTCATTCTCTATGAACCACTTATGGTCATGCAGGTAGGTTTTCAACTTTCGTATGCTGCCGTTTTCGGAATTGTGCTTGTTCAGCCGAGATTGTTTTCGCTTTTCACGTTCAACAACCGTTTAGTTGACTGGGCATGGTCAATTTCCTGCGTTTCCGTGGCGGCCCAGATCCCCACATTTCCGTTGGGTCTGCTTTACTTCCATCAGTTTCCGAATCTGTTCCTCGTATCGAACATTCTGGTCATTCCGGCAGCTACCGCCATCCTTTATTTGGGTCTGCTGCTGTTTGTTTTCAGTTTTTGGGAACAATCGCTACTCTTCTTCGGATTTCTTCTCAAGTGGCTCATCATCGCATTGAATCAGGTGGTCGTTTGGATTGAGAAGATTCCCTACGCAGTGCTTACAGGCATTGATATTTCGATTGCTGAAACGATCATGATCTACGGGATCATCATTGCCATTCTGGTCTTTGTCATCAACCGCAAACCAGTTGGACTTTACCTTTCATTGGCGCTGTCGGTCGTATTTCTGACTATGCAGATCCTGGAGTTCGAACAGCAGCGTACGCAGCAGTTCGTCACGGCCTACAACGTTCGGGGAGAAACGGTGATCGGTCTGGTTAAAGGACGTGAAGTGACGCTGATCGCGAGCGAACAATTTTGGCGAAGCGAGCAGGCCATGCTGTTCCATGTACGGCACCATTGGTGGAACAAAGGAGTGCTAAAGGAAAGTTTTGTTGAACTGAATGATAGCCTCGTCAACCGCAGATTGGAATGGGGCGGAACCTCGTTTGCAATTTTGGATCTGCCGAGGAACAACCAACGCGGGTCGTGGACGGTGAACACCGATTCGCTGGATGTTGCATTCGTTCACCAAATGGGTTGGAACAATTTGGAAGCGCTTGGAAGGGTAAGCGCAAAGCAAGTGATTGTTTCGAATACGGTTGGAAAAGGAACAGCTACGAAACTGAAGGAATATGTCTCTGTTCCAGCGTATATGGTCAGCGGAATCGGGGCAGTTACCGTGTACTGAATTGCGAATTAGCTTTAATGCCTATTGCTTCGGATCGATTACATCTTCCTTTTTTCTTTCTGACCCCGCAGGGGTAGGCTCAGTAAGTTTCTTGTAGATCTCTGGATTTGAAGCTACCCAAACTTGCTTGGCTCTAACATATTCTTCCTCAGTTCTGAACGACTCAAGAACTGGTGCTCCTGATTCTTTTATTAAGGCATTCTTTTCCTCTGTTGAAGGCGTAGCGTTAGGATTGTTTTGCCATCGGACGTTCTGTCCATAGCTAAAAGTCCCGATAAGTAGAGTTACGGCTGTCAAAAGGGTTTTCATCAGTTCTTGAAGATTTAATTTAAGGTTCATATACTTGCAACTTACTGCCTGTTGGGGTGTCAATTTTCAAGAGATCGGCAACGGACCCCATTACCCTGATTCTCAAACACTCACCTATAACTCCACCTGTGATCAACGGATTGTTGCCTCCGACAGGAGCTGCTGGAATAATTACAGATGAGGTTTGATCCGGAACCCTACAGTCCCAGTTGCTATCAATTTGCCATAAGGTATTGGTAGTTCCCTTCCAGGTATGGTAAGGTGATTCAATAGGCGTTAACTGAGTAACAGTAACAGTAGTATTTGCAACACAGGTATTTTGGTCAGCTACCGATACAGAATAAACACCCGGCTGAGTTACCGATAGATCTTCTATTGCAGAGGTAAAACCGCCTGGTCCGGCCCAGTTATAATTGTATGCCGGAGTTCCTCCAGAAGGAGATAAGTTAATTGCACCTGCTAATGGAGCATAGCAAGTAACAGGAGTAAACGTTGCTGTTGCTGTAATTGCTGTAGGCTCAG
>CAMCFW010000178.1 GCA_945874195.1 Chryseobacterium gleum | reverse complement strand
GCCACGGTAGCTTACGTGAAGGTCAGGTATCCGCAGACACCGAATTTGGCCGGACCGACCGCCAATTTCATCGTTGACGACAATGCCAACTTCCCGGCTCAGGCAAAAAGTTATGTCCAGTTGGCAGGTTATACTGCCGCCAATCCTCGACTTTACGACCTCACCAACAATAAGCGCATCACCGTTGGCGGCAGTTCGGGCAACTACCAGTTCCTTATTCCCGACAATGGAGACCTTAAACATTGCTATTTGACCAATGAGGCACTGATCGTTTCCAACGCCATCACCCAAATTGAACCTGCCGGAGCCAACGGTTCCATGTATTTCACAGATTTCAATGCCTTGGATGACAACACGGATTATTTCGCCATCGGTCATCCATCTTTCTATTCTGAAGTTCAGCAATATGCCAGCTATCGGAACATTTCAGGTCATACGGCCATCGGAATCGATGTGAACGAACTTTACGACCAGTTCGGATGGGGGATTGAAAAGCATCCCTTGGCCATCCGAAAATTCGCCAGTTGGGCCTTAGGCAATCTCAGCGCCCCGAAACATATCTTCCTGATCGGCAAGGCGGTTTCTTCCGTTTCAGGCCGAACGAACGGGTCACTTTGGTCTCAGGTACTGGTCCCATCGTTCGGTTATCCGCCTAGCGACAACATGATCACTTCCTATTTAGGCAATGGAACCTATTTGGAGGAAACCGGAATTCCCATCGGGCGATTGGCTGCAACCAGTCCACAACAAGTGGTGGATTATCTACAGAAAGTGCAAGAATTTGAAGCGCTTGGAAACGAATTCTGGATGAAGAAGATCCTTCATTTCTCTGGCGGTGGTGTGCAATCTGAGCTGTACCAGATCCGAGCTTTCATGGATTCGTACAAGGCCATCATTGAAGACACACTCTATGGTGGAAGCGTGCAGACCTTTCAGAAAACCAGCTCAGAACCATTTCAGATCACACAAGTGGATTCCATCACTCAGTTGATAAACAATGGAGTTCAATTGATCAATTTTTTCGGTCATGGTTCAGCGGTCGGTTTCGATGTTAGTATCGACCATCCATCGATTTTCGGAAACGACAACGGAAAATATCCGGTAATGATGGCCAATTCTTGTTATGCGGGAGACATTCACCAGCCAGCTTCTGCGCCATCCTCCATTTCTGAAGAATGGGTGCTTGAACCAGAAGGTGGTGCATTGGCTTTCCTGGCCACCATAGGGCCCGGTAGCAAGTTTTATCTCAACAGCTTCTGCACCAATTTCTATCATAGCGTCAGTCATTTCGAATACACCAATACCTTGGGTTGGCAGGTGAAAAGAGCTATCAAAGAGAACGCACAACCCTTCAACGACATTACGCGCCTACACGATCTTGAATACACACTTCATGGCGACCCCGCGGTCAATATCACCGACCGGCCATTGCCCGACCTGATGGTGGATGAGCCGAGCATTTGGTTCAATCCGTTGGAGATAACCACCGAAATGGCCGATTTCGAAATGCGGATCAAGATCACCAATCTTGGGGCGGCCTTTGCCGATTCGTTCGTTGTGGAAATCGCTCGGCAATTGCCCACCGGACAGACCGACACCACGATCAGCATTATTCATCCTCCGGTCGATTACATCGATACCGTTAGTGTTTTCATTCCTATCGACCTGATCGATGGTCTAGGCATCAACACGCTTTGCGTTTCGTTGGACAACACCCAGATTATTGAAGAAATGTCGGAGGTGAACAACGATGTGTGCGTCACCGTCAATGTGCTTTCGCCCGATATCGTACCCATATGGCCTTATAAGTTTGCGGTCATTCCCGATCAGGGACCGACATTGAAATGCTCGACCGGAAGCCCTTTTGCGCCCGTTAAAACCTATCGCATCGAGGTGGATACCACCGATCTCTTCAACAGTCCGTTGAAGCAGTTCACCACCATAACACAAGGAGGTGGTGTGGTGAATTGGACACCGAGTTCGTTGGCCAACATGCCCGACAGCACCGTCTATTTCTGGCGCGCCAGCATCGATTCGGCCACCTACGGTTACTACAAATGGCGCGAAACTTCGTTCCAATACATCATCGACAAATATGGTTGGGGACAGGCACATTATTTTCAATACAAGGAAGATGATCATGTGAATCTGATCTATGATCGACCAGAACGCGATTGGGATTTCGTTCAGACCATGAAGCAGTTCAAGATCAATAACTTCGGAAACCCGACAACATTGGCTCAGGCTGAAGCCATCAATTTCTTCATCGACAATGGCCGCGAAGAATATTTGGGATGCACGGGCGGCAATGTTTATACACCCCAGTTGCTTACTGCAGTGATGGATGCCTGTACGCTTAAGCCATGGGAAACCCCTGGCAACGATCCAGTTACAGGAGAATTCATTCCTGGAGCAGGTGCGCAAGGGCAGCTCGAACCTTGCCGAACCCGTCCCGAAAAATGGTATCAGTGGGCCGCCACCAACACCACCTCGATGAACAACATGGTGACGTTTTTGGGAACAACAGTCCCCGATAGCAACTACATCGGCATTGCAACATGGCTCAACGTGAATTTGGCCGGACTGCCTGCCAATGTGCTCCAAACGCTTCACGACCTTGGTGCAACAGCCATCGACACGCTTTCTGGAGTGCCTTATGCCTTCTTCTGCAAGAAAGGAGACCCATCTACGGCCATAGAGGTGTTCGGAACAAACATTAGTGATTACATCAGCCTTACTGCCGACATGCAAGGTTGCTACAATCAAGGAACCATCACCACAAGCTACATAGGCCCAACATCTGAATGGAGATCTCTACACGTCCGTTCTCATCCAGAGGAGACTCCAACACTTGACAGCATTTCAGTCAGTATTATTGGAGTTAGAAACAGCGGACAGGAAGAAGTGGTTATGAGTGGCATTGACGGAAATAGCCCCGACATTCTTGACCTATATAATTCTATCGATGCAGCCGAATTCCCTCGATTGAAACTCACCGCTTTCTGCGCTGACGATAGTGCCGCTAGCACCCCTCCGCAAATGGACCGGTGGCAGGTGCTGTTTGAAGGAGTGCCTGAAGCTGCCCTCAACCAGCACATTTCCTTCTCGTTCGAAAGCGATACCATCAATGATGGCGATCTGCTCAAATTCCATATTGCCATTGAGAACATCAGCGAATTTGACATGGATAGCCTACTGGTTCATTATTGGATCGAGGATGCGCAAGGCAACAGAAACTACATTCCATATCCTCGTCAGGCCCCGCTTTTGGCAGGGGAGTTTCTTCTTGATACCGTGGTCACCGATCCACTCGAGTTCCTTGGCGGCAATGTGTTTTGGGTGGAGGTGAACCCCAGAAGGCCCGACCAGACCGTGGGTTACGATCAATTGGAACAATACCACTTCAATAATCTGGCAAACGTTCAGTTTGCAGTGAACGGTGATGACGTGAATCCGATAATGGATGTGACCTTCGATGGTATTCATATCCTAGATGGCGACATCGTGTCGGCCAAGCCGTTCATTGTGGTCGAACTGGACGATGAAAGTCAGTTCCGATTGCTGAACGATACGGCCGATTTTCAGGTGTTCATCAAAGAGCCCGAAAGCCAAACCCTCCGAAGAATATGGTTCGAAAGCTTCACCAACATGCAGTTCTATCCTGGAGAGGAGCCCAGCAACAAGGCCCGAATTGAATGGCCAGCAGAATTTCAGGCGGATGGTGTGTACGAACTTTGGGTACAAGGAAACGATAAGTCAAACAATTCATCGGGCGATCAATATTACCGCATCAGCTTCGAAGTGATCAACGAATCGACCATTTCCAACGTACTGAACTATCCGAATCCGTTCTCGACCGCCACCCATTTCGTCTTCACACTCACCGGTTCAGCGCAACCCGAATATTTCAAGATCCAGGTGATGACCATAACCGGAAAAGTGGTGAAAGAGATCACCATGGACGACATCGGCTCCATGAACATCGGTCGCAACGTGACCCAATATGCTTGGGACGGTAAGGACACCTATGGAGACCAACTTGCCAATGGTGTTTACCTCTACCGCATGGTGGCCAAACTCGATGGCGACTACATCAAACATCGCGACAGCGGAGCTGATAAATGGATCGAAAGCGGTTTTGGAAAGATGATGTTGATCCGATAGGTCAGTTCATAAACGACCGTGTTGGTTTATCGAAACACTTCCCATTAGAAAACAAGAAGTCGAACTTCGTTAAGACACAACATTTCGGCTCAATCCGATCATTACCTTTGCGCTTAGAATGAATCTAAATAAGGAGAGTATAGTAGAAGTTCTTAAGGCCCTAAAGTCGCCAGCTGGCAATGCAAACATTGTTGAAAGTGGCGAGTTGAAGAACATTCAGGTCTTTGGAAGCGAAGTAGACATTGATATGGAAGTCAAAAGCCCAGCACTCAATGTCCGAAGAAGTTTGGAGGGCGAGATAACTCACGCGTTGACCCAAGCTTTCGGCAACATCACGGTGAAAGTGAATATTGTGGCCAAGCCCATTCAACAAGGGCCACAAGGGCCGCCCACGTTAAATGAAGTGAAAAACATCATTGCCATTGCTTCAGGCAAAGGCGGAGTTGGAAAGAGTACTGTAACAGCCAATTTGGCGGTAGGTCTTGCAGAACTTGGTTTCAAGGTCGGACTCATCGATGCAGACATCTATGGCCCCAGCATGCCCATCATGTTCGACATTGTGCGCGAACGACCGAAAGTGCAGATGATAGACGGCAAACAATACATGATGCCGGTTGAGAGTTATGGGGTTAAGGTGATGAGCATCGGCTTTTTCAGCGATCCAAGTCAGGCCATCGTTTGGCGAGGCCCCATGGCCACCAAAGCCCTGAAACAGATGTTCGGAGACGTGTATTGGGGAGAGTTGGACTATCTCCTACTCGACCTTCCTCCCGGAACAGGTGATGTGCATTTGACCATTGTTCAATCGGTGCCAATAACTGGGGCTGTCGTGGTCAGCACCCCTCAGGAAGTAGCCTTGGCCGATGCAAGAAAAGGCGTGGCCATGTTCAAACTGGATTCCATCGATGTTCCAGTGCTCGGCCTCATTGAAAACATGGCATGGTTCACTCCGGCCGAATTGCCTGAGAACAGATATTACATCTTCGGAAAAGACGGGGTGAAAGGATTGAGCGAACAACTAAATATTCCGCTGCTCGGACAGATTCCCTTGGTTCAATCGGTTCGAGAAGCTGGAGATGCCGGCAGACCAGCCCTATTGCAAGATGATACAGCGATAGCCCAAACGTTCAAATCGCTGGCGCTTGCGGTGCACGAACATGTTGAGCTCAGAAACAAGACCAAAGAAGCCACCAAACGAGTGGCCATTACAAACAGATAAAGGTT
>CAMCFW010000177.1 GCA_945874195.1 Chryseobacterium gleum | reverse complement strand
TCTCTCCCATTGTTGAATCTTCCACTTCTTGACGCTGGAATATCTGCGTTGAGCATTGGCCGCGGCCTGCTCGGAATGATCGTGCTCATTGCTATCGGTTATCTTTTCAGCGATGCGCGAAAGCTGATCAACTGGCGGATCATCAGCATCGGAGTGCTTCTGCAAATGGTGTTGGCCGTTGGCGTGCTCAAGATTGGATTCATTCAGTCGGGATTCGACATGGTGGGTCGCGGATTTGTCAAGGTCATCTCGTTCACCAACTTCGGAACCGACTTCCTGTTCTCGTCATTCGTCACAGGCAATTCGGAAGCGGCCATGATCAGTTTCGCGTTCAAGATCCTTCCTACCATCGTATTCTTCTCCGCGCTCACCAGCTTCCTCTATTACATAGGTGCATTGCAGAAGGTGGTCTTCGTCTTTGCATGGATCATGAAGAAGACCATGAAAGTGTCGGGTGCAGAAAGCCTGGCCGCTGCCGGAAATATCTTCCTTGGTCAGACCGAAACACCATTTCTGGTCAAACCCTACCTGGAAAAAATGACCCGCAGCGAGATCATGTGTCTGATGACGGGCGGAATGGCCACCATTGCCGGAGGCGTGTTGGCGGCCTACATCGGTTTTCTGGGTGGTGACGACCCTGTGCAGCAGGCACTCTTTGCCAAGCACCTGTTGGCCGCTTCAGTGATGAGTGCCCCTGCGGCCATAGTGGCGGCCAAGCTGCTGGTGCCCGAGCGCGATAAGTTTAGCGATACCATGGAGATAAGCAAAGAGAAGATGGGAGCCAATGTGTTGGAGGCCATTTCGAACGGCACATCTGATGGCATGAAACTGGCCGTCAACGTGGGTGCAATGCTGCTCGTATTCACCGCATTCGTTTACATGGGAAACTATATTCTCCACGATCTGATAGGGGCACCCACTGGGCTCAATGCGCTGATAACCGCCAATACGGGTTTTGACGGACTCACCTTTCAATTCCTTGTTGGCTACACCTTTGCACCCATAGCTTGGCTGATGGGTGTGCCAACTGCTGACATCTTTCTTGTAGGACAACTCTTGGGCGAAAAGACCATTCTCAACGAATTTTATGCCTACAAGACCTTGGGCGAAATGAAGTTCGCAAGCCTGTTCACCCACGAAAAGTCGATCATCATGGCCACCTACATTCTTTGTGGGTTCTCAAACTTCGCCTCCATAGGCATTCAGATCGGAGGCATCGGAACACTCATGCCAGAACGCAGGGGCCTATTGGCCAAACTCGGAATGCAGGCACTGCTTGGCGGAACCCTCGCTTGCCTCATGACGGCAGTTGTGGTCGGAATGTTGATGTGAATTACCGTTCTGGTATCGCTTTCAACACCTCCTCAACTATCACCCTGAAGTCTGAGGTGTGATTGTTATCATTTCCTAGCCGCTCGTGGCCTAGGCGAACGATGACCATATCAAATTCGGGAATAACGATTATGTATTGACCCAAGATGCCGCGTTGGTAAAAGATGTGCGTATCATACTCATCACAGATCCAGAATCCGTGGCCATAGAACGGCTCTACAAATGGAACCGTGGCCATTTGAACGAAGGAACTGTCGAGGATCTGCGTTCCGTTGAAGTTTCCCTGATGCAGCAGCATCTGTCCGAAACGGGCAAAATCCCGTGCATTGGAGTTGAAGCAGCAGAAGGCGAGTTCCTTTCCGTCTTTGGAGTCGAGATGCCATTGGGCCGAATGGGTTGCACCGAGCGGCTTCCAGAGTTTTTCTGAAGCATAATCGGCCATCGGTTTTCCAGTGGCCTTCATCAGGCAAAGCCCTAAGATCTGCGTAGCCCCGCTCTGATATTCGTATGATCCCGGTTTTTCAACCACTGGCACATGCTCCATCATCAACTGTTCGGCATTGGGCCCATAGTAAAGCTTCGCGGTTATGTCGAACGGATTAGTGTAATGCTCGTTGAAATCGAGACCCGCGGTCATGGTGCTAAGATTGCGTAGGGTCAGTTCGCTTGCATACTGCCCTTTCAGATCGGGCAGAAACTCAACCACCTTCTGATCCCAACCGGTAATAAATCCATCTTGAATGGCACATTGCACCAACATGGTGGTGATGCTTTTCGCCATGCTGAAGGAATTGCTTCTCGAATCGTCTCCATATCCATCCCAATATTCTTCATACACGATCTCTCCGCGCTTGGCAATAAGAAAGGCCACCGACCGTGTTTCCTCCAAACTGGTACGCAGCTTTTCGGAAAGGGCGGTCTTGTTCAGATCTGCCGACACCGGCCATGGCTGTGGTTCGCCTGCTTCCACCGTTCTTGTGTCGAAAAACTTCGCATCGCTGATGGTGGCCGATGTATTCCCATGCAGGTAGGCGGCCCAAAGCCCTTTTATCAAGAACTGATTTCCGCTTAAGTAGGCGGTCGACACCAGCAACACGATCACTGCGGCTATCCACCCGACAATTTTTACCGTCTTTTTCATTTCACTTGTTGGTTAGCATTTTGGTGAATACCTGCAAACTGCGCAAAAAAAAACGGCATACCAAAGGCACACCGTTCTCCTTTCAATCGTACACAGCGATTATTTTCTCGCAAACTTTGAATCATCAACAGATGAAGCCTTCGCAGCAACAACATCTTGGCTTAGGATAACCTTGCCAGTGGCATCCCTTTTTTCCATTTTCACGGGGAATGCGTTCGAATTGATGCTCGGCATGTTTCTTCTCAGGATCAAGGGAATGTCATTGAACTTGATATCCACAGCATCGGTAAGCCAATAGGTTATCTGGTTTTTTCCGTCAGAATAGACCATCTGCTTGCACATGAAACCGTTCATGCTCACAGCATTCATTTCAGAGATCAAGCTCAATGTTGCCATGTCCAACTTCATGGCCGAAGATGGAATGTTCGTGATGTTTCCATCGGCCACCATATCCATCCCTTTCTCATCAGAAATGATGGCGTAAGTGCTATTGTGGTCGCCCGCCTTCGAAACGATGTCCATTCGGCTTCGGTCTCCTTTCAAATACCAGGTAAGGGTGGCAGTTTCCTTGATTTCTGTATTTGAAGTGGTCATGTTGATCACACCTTCAAAGTTTTGGGCCATTGCCCAGTTTACCGCCATCACAGCGATCAAGGTATATGTGGTTCTCATCGTTTTCATGGTTCTGATACTTAACTGCTGATCATGGTCCAACCTCTCCTCTTAAGAAAGAAGTGTTGTAGAGGTTGTCTGGAATGTTGGTGGTGAAACCATTGCGCTTCACGGCAAAACCTCCATTTCCGGCCAATGGTGGTGGAATTGGTAGTGGAAGCGCCAAGTTCGTGACCACCGGAATGGTGATCGGGCCAATGAAAGGAATGTTGACCACCACGCTCACTGAGATCAATATCTGCATGAATCCCTGAGTGCCTGGATATCCGTAAGGTCCACCATTGCCGCCAACCGCATTCGGGTTGATGTCGATCTGAGCTGGTCCTATGCTGAAGACAATTGGAAAGTTCAAGCTTCCGCCCAATCCGGGAACTCCGAACTGCCCGCCAGTGGCGTCCTGTCCGGGACTGTACCAAGAAAGGCCAATGAGATTCGGTGGCTGGTCTCCTCCTTCGCCAAAGTTGGCTCCACCGCCACCTCCTGCCCCAATAAAGAATCCGAATGCAGGTGCCGGTGGGGGAATGAGGTTTCCGGTACTGATGCTGAAGGCCATTGAGCCTCCGCCACCGCCACCACCATAAATGTTGAAGTTGTTCACAATATCGGCATCCAGTGTCAGGTCGATGGCTGTTCCGCCAGGAAACCCGTCTCCTGTAAGTCCCAGTGCCGGATCATAAGCATCGCCACCATCGCCACCACGGCCCAGGATGTTCCCTTCGTTCACAATGGCCACCAACGAACCCGCAGGAAGCGTTCCAGTGGTAAAGGCGGGTTGAGCAGTTGTAGGACTTGAAATTTCGACACCCGGATCGATCAAACAGACCACGCATACAGGGGAGTTGGTCGGAGCGTTCGGATATAGGTTATAGAATGCCGTTCCGAGGTTGTAGTTGTTGACGGTATTGATCACCGGAACCTGATAACAAGGCAGGATGGTGAGGGAATAGACGATATTGTAAGAGCTGTTGTTGCAAAGCACCTGTATCACAATGGGATACGTTCCGGCCGGGGCGAAAGGACTTGCAAAAAAGTCGATGTTCACCACACCAGTGGAAGGAGCCGGATTGGGTGTAATGGTGGCCGTCAGTCCCGAAGGTAATGTTGACAGTATAGTGATGGCGATCTGCTGCGGAATGCCACTGAGTTGAACAACATTCAGCCCTAGGTTCTGGTTCTGCGAAATGACGCGGTCAATGGTGTCGGCAATGCTTGTTGGCGTTATGTCGAGGTAACAGGAATTGCAATCCTGTGCGTAGGTTGGCAACCAACAGGTGCCGTTGTAATAATCCACCGTGCTATCGGTGGTGTTGGCAATGATGAGGCCGAAGGCAGGGTTCTGAATGTTGTTGCGCGCATTCTCATCCATTCTTGGAGGAAGGAATCCCTTGTCGTTCGATATCAGATCCATCACAGCACTCGAATCAGGCTGATTCGTGTTGATACCAACATGGAATTCATTGTTCCAAATGAAGCTGTTGGCCACCCAATCGTTGAAGAAAACGGTGTCGTAGCGCATGGTCTGACCGTGCAACCCCGGAATGAGCGGGCCTTGTGGTCCTTGTGGTCCAATGCCCCGTCTCCATAGGATGCCATCGAAATACCAGAAACTGCTGTCGGTAACGGTATAGATCAATAGGCCGGTGGCCGGATTGGTGATAGAAAGAGTATCGGTCCTAGGGATCAAAAGACCCTTGTTCAGGGCCTGAATCTCAAGAAGTGCGCTTGGATCGGGAGTGATGGTTCCGATCCCTACATTATCCTGAGCCTGTGTTCGTGTTGTGTTTAGAAAGAAACCGATCGTCAGAAGGACGATCAGAACTGGACTGATTTTTCGCATTTCAATCAATAATTTATGTTGGTGACCGATCGTGTTCGGTTCGAGCTCGAAAATTACGCAATTGATGAGTTATTTCGACCATGATTAAATGGATAAGGCTATTTTTGCGCCCGTCTTAGGGCATTTAGCTCAGTTGGTTCAGAGCACCACCTTGACAGGGTGGGGGTCACTGGTTCGAATCCAGTAATGCTCACACAGAAAAAGGGAGGTTATCATGCAAATGGCATCCTCCCGATTTTTTTTTAGCCTTTGAAAAAAACGGTCCGCCATATTCTGATCATGTTGCTGGTCTTTCCGCTAACGGATTGCTTGGCCGACATTGGCGAAACCTATTCGATGAAGGAAAGGCGCAACGTGCTGTTTCAAGAGCTGAAGCTGTTGAACGCGGATACCTCTACCGCTGCCACT
>CAMCFW010000176.1 GCA_945874195.1 Chryseobacterium gleum | reverse complement strand
CACTTGTCTGGCCTTGCTTCCTTCAAATGGCCCGATGATTCCTGCTGCTTCCAGCTGATCCACAATTCGGCCAGCGCGATTGTAGCCTAGTTTCAATCTGCGTTGTAGTAGCGAGGCCGAACCCTGCTGATGCTGGACCACAATATGGGCGGCTTCATCGAATAGCGGATCACGTTCGCTCGGATCCATTGCACCGTATTCTGAATTTCCGTTGCTCTCGTCAATGTATTCGGGAAGCTCAAATGCAAATGGATAGGCTTGCTGACCGCCTATGAAATCAACCACTTTCTCAACTTCGGGAGTGTCAATGAAAGCGCATTGAATACGGATCATGTCATTTCCGGTAGAAAGTAGCATATCACCACGGCCGATCAATTGGTCTGCACCGCCTGAATCTAAAATGGTCCGAGAGTCAATTTTGGACGTTACTCGGAATGCGATGCGCGCTGGAAAGTTTGCCTTTATTGTTCCAGTGATGATGTTAACTGAAGGTCGCTGTGTGGCGATGATCAAATGAATTCCGATGGCCCGTGCTAGTTGCGCCAACCGGGCGATAGGCGTCTCCACTTCCTTTCCGGCAGTCATAATAAGGTCGGCAAACTCATCGACCACGAGAACGATATAAGGCAAAAATTTGTGACCTTCTTTCGGATTCAGCCTTCTGGCAATGAATTTGGCGTTGTATTCTTTCAGGTTTCTGCACTGTGCTTCTTTAAGCAGGTCGTAGCGATTGTCCATTTCCAAACACAAGGAATTGAGTGTCGTCACCACTTTTTGAGTGTCGGTAATGATGGCTTCTTCCGTGTCGGGAAGTTTGGCAAGGAAATGACGCTCGATCTTGTTGAAAAGTGTGAGTTCCACCTTCTTCGGATCAACCAGTACGAATTTGACCTGGGCCGGGTGCTTCTTATAAAGAATAGAGGCGAGGATGCAGTTAAGACCGACCGATTTTCCTTGACCTGTTGCACCTGCCATGAGCAAGTGAGGCATTTTAGTGAGGTCGGTAACATAGGTTTCGTTCGAAATGGTCTTGCCTAAAGCGATGGGCAATTCCATCTTCGAATGCTGAAAACGCTCAGAACTGAGCACGGCTCTCATCGAAACCGTATCTGGATTCAGATTAGGTACTTCTATGCCGATGGTACCCTTGCCAGGAATAGGGGCAATGATCCTGATTCCCAATGCAGAAAGACTTAGCGCGATGTCATCCTCCAGATTTTTTATCTTCGAAATGCGAACTCCCGGTGCCGGAACTATCTCATATAACGTGACTGTTGGACCGATGGTGGCCTTGATCTTATCAATCTCAATATTGTAGTTCTTCAGGGTTGAAACAATACGGTTCTTGTTCGATTCCAGTTCTTCCGTATCTACCGATATTTCTCCTTTTCCGTACGACTCTAGCAGGTCGAGTGGAGGTTTCTTGTAATGGCTGAGATCCAACGTTGGATCGTATTCTCCCATTCCTTCACCATCTGCTTCCAATACGGTTTCTTCTTCCACGGAGAACGTTTCAATCTCAAATTGAACATCTTCAATGTTGTTGTTCGTTGCTTCAACGGCCGGTTTTACAACATCTACCGTATGCGGTGAAACAAAAACATCTTCTTCATCTGACTCAATTTCCTCCTTCGCATCGTCTGTAAGAGCCACAACGGGAACGGTATTGAGCTTCAATTCGTTGGTTTTCACGGTAACATCTGCAACTGGGGCAAATTCATCGCTCGGTGCTTCCTCGGTGTTGGCTTCAAGGTCTTTTTTGGCCAACATGGCTTTTATGGCATCTACGGATAGATTGAACACCACAGCAGCGTAGGTAACGGCTAAAAATAGGAGTAGGAGGGCAGTGCCTGTCGAGCCGAAAAGACTGGAAGTCCAACGGTTAAGTTGATAACCGAGCCCTCCTGAAAGCACCGAATTCTCGGCAAATAGGAAGCCCATGGCCAACGGAACCGCATAAAGGAAGAACAGCGAATGCTTGAAGCTTCTTGCTATGGAAATGAAGCTTTTACGGAATAGGATCTTCAGCCCGATGAGTAAGGTGATGAATGGGAATAGGAAGGCTGCAATTCCGAACCAGTCGTAAATGAATGCTTCGGCTACTAAGGCACCGAATTTGCCCATGACATTTTCAACCTGCTCCTCCGGGTCGGTCAGCGTTTCACTGAATACTTGAACCTTGCTTTGGTCGGCATAGCCATCTATTAAATAAGAAACGAAGGAAACAGCAAGAAACGTGGCCACAATGACCACAAATAGTCCGCTGATGGTACGGGTTCGGGAATCGCCTAAGAACTCCAAAACGCTGTTCTTACTGCCAGCTTTCGAGTTCGATAATACTTTGTCTGATGAAGATCTTTCTTTTTTTTCAGCCATTCCGCCCAGCGATTTCAAATGTAAGAAAAAGCAGCATTGACCGATTGGCCGATGCTGCCTGAAAGGCTTCGAAAATGTACTTGAAGGAGTTAAAAGCTCTGGAAAATATCGGCCATTTCTTCAACCGTGATGGGCTGATATTCCTTGGTGATGATAAAATCCTCTTCTGGATAGGTTTCTGCAACCACCGATATGGCGGTCATTTGCATGTCTATGTTGAATTTGTTGACCCGCGCTTCCATCAATACTCCATCAATTTCATAAAATGGGGTGCACCAGTTCGGTTGCTTGATTCCAATCTCGTTGGTGTAGAATATGCTGAACTCCTTGGTCGAATCGCCCTCGAACTTAACGAACGCGTGTTTGCATTTGTAGCCAGCTATCATCTTGGTGCTATCGCTAGGAATGATCTTCATTCCATCAGGTTTTTTGCCATATTCTTCCAGAATCTCAACGCTGTCCATTTCCAGACCAGAATATTTGTTGGCAATTCGAACCAGGTGTGTCACCTTTTTTTCCTTGTTGTTAGCAAGCAGACTTGTGCTGAACACGGCCATAGATGTCTTCAGTTCATTCAAAGTGTTGTTGTCCTTGAATTTGAAGGTCATTTCGCGCGGAAACATGGACGTGAAGATGTTGTCTTCTTCAAATTGAGGGTAGCTCAATTGGTAGATGATCTTGCCTTCCGTGATCACATTGCTGTCCGGATCGGAACTCGCGTCCGTCTTGCATCCGGTGCCAACGAATAAAGCGGCTGCGCCAACCACAGCGGTAAGAGAGTGTAGCAAAAGACTTTTCAATCAATTCCGATTTAAAGGTTGACGTCCAAGTCCTAGTTTCGACCGCCAATATAAGAAGTTGTCCAATACTGGAAACTCTTAACCTAAAATACGTGGTTCTCGTAACGCTGAATCCAATTCAAGGTTACAAATTCGGATATTTATTTGAAACCGAGCATTTTCATCATGCTCTCTGGGCCCTGTTCTTCGGCAAAAAGTTCGGTTTTCATTTCGCCTTGCTCGTCCTTATAGACCAAAACTTGCTTGGGCGATGGAATAAGACAATGCTGAACGCCTCCATATCCGCCCAACGCATTCTGGTAGGCGCCAGTATTGAAGAAACCGATGTAAAGCGGTTCATCCACCCTGTATTCGGGCAGGTAGATGTTGTTCACGTGGGCCTCCACGTTATAATAGTCTTGACTATCGCAGGTAAGGCCGCCAAGATTGACCCGTTCAAACTCGCTGTCCCATCGGTTTATGGCCAGCATGATGAATTTCTGATTGATGGCCCAACTGTCGGGCAGGGTGGTGATGAAGGAACTGTCGATCATGTTCCACCATTCCACATCGTTCTGTCGTTTCTGATCGATGATTGAATAGATGGCGGCACCACTTTCGGCCACGGTATAACTACCGAATTCGGAGAAGATGTTCGGTACCGGAACACCTTGCTCTTCACAGAACTCTTTTATCTGCCTTACTATCTCATCCGTAAGATATTGGTAGTCGAACTCATCTGCCAACGAATGCTTGACCGGAAATCCGCCACCAATGTTCAACGAATCGAGCGTGGGGCACTCTTTTTTAAGATCGCAATACACCTTTAGGCATTTCTGCAACTCGTTCCAATAGTAAAGACTGTCCTCAATCCCGTTGTCAATGAAGAAATGGAGCATTTTCAGTTTGAACAGCTTCTCGTGGCGGATCACATTCATGTAATATTCCTGAATCTCGCGGTGCCTAATTCCCAACCTGGCCGTGTAATAGTTCGATTGGGGTTCTTCGCCAGTGGCAATGCGGATTCCAATGTTACATTCCTTCTTCACCACGGTTTTGAAGAACGAAAGTTCGTTCAGGTTGTCGAGTACTGGCAGACTGTTGAAGCCATCATTGATCAGACCGGCTATCAGCTCTACATATTGCTCCCGTTTGTACCCGTTGTGAACCAGATAGGTATCCTTGGTGACCAGCCCTTGCTCAATCAGTTTATGGACGATATGGATATCGTAGGCTGAACTTGTCTCAAGATGAATGTCATTTTTCAGTGCCTCTTGAAGCACGTAAGAAAAATGTGAACTCTTAGTGCAATAACAATAGAGGTATTGACCTTGATACCCGTATTTCCTCATCGATTTTCTAAAGCACCCCTTTGCTTTCACTATCTGTTCAGAGATCTTTGGAAGATAGCTCAACTTGAGAGGGGTACCGTACTCTTTTATTATGGCCATCAGATCCATTCCCAAGAATCGTAGCGTATTGTCTTGCACTTCGAATCCCTCCTGTGGAAACTCGAAGGTCTGTTCGATGAGATTACGGTAGTTGTTTTCCATTTTCGGGCGCTAAAGATGCATATGATTTACGATCTTGAACTGCCCTTGGTCACATTTGCCCAGACGGCTGATCTTCTTTCTCCATTGATGATAGAATTCTTGGTTTGAAGCCCATTTTTGAGCTCGGAGAATAGGGTGCGAGATTAGGACTAATCGCATAGCTCGTCAAAGTACCTCACATAGAGTGCTTTATTCGCTTCGATGGAAAAGTGATTCACAACGGTATTCCTGCCCGCTTTGCCAATGCTTTGTCTGAGTTCAAACGAGTCGATCAATTTTGAAAGACTGTCCACCCATTCGGATCGGGTAGAAGCCAGAAAACCGTTCACTCCGTTTTGAATGATGGCGCTGTTGACGCCAACGGGCGACATGATGCACGGAATGCCGAACGACATGTATTGAAGTCCTTTCAAAGCGCATTTGCCCTTGGTCCATTCGTCATCGGGCAACGGCATCAAGCCAATGTCCATGCTCCGAAAATCTTCAAGTTCACGGTCCTTTTTCCATGGCAATCCAACAATTCCCAGTTCTTCGTTCTTAAAATCGGCACTTCCAACCACAAGAAAACGAACCCTGTCACCATATTTCTGCTTGATCACCTTTAGGGCGTCTATCACAAATTCGAAATGGATGATGGTGGTCACACTGCCGCTCCAACCTATGCATACCTGTCCTTCGTTATGGCGA
>CAMCFW010000175.1 GCA_945874195.1 Chryseobacterium gleum | reverse complement strand
CTGCTTCGCGATCAGCTGGAAAGCAAAGGAATTGGCGCAACCTATGCTTACGGCATCTTCGACCCGTTCATGAATCCATACCACATGGAGTGCGAACCGAAAGACATCGAAGGAATTCTAGGGTCTCCACATAAAGTGAACCTGACGCCCGGAAACGTGTTCAGCCAACCCAAGTTCCTTAGCGTCTTCTTCCCCGATCAGAATAAATATCTGCTGCGCACCATGTGGCTTCTGCTCACGGTTTCGGCCTTGTTCATTCTGGTCATCATCTTCTCGTTCTCGTTCACGGTATCAACCATCATCAGGCAGAAAAAAGTGTCAGAGATCAAGAACGACTTCATCAACAACATGACCCACGAACTGAAGACGCCCATATCTACCATTTCGCTTGCGTGCCAGGCCCTGAAAGACCCCGACATCAAGAACCGTGTGGGTATCGTGGACAACTACATCAACGTGATCGCTGACGAGAATAAACGCTTGGCCATGGTGGTTGAAAATGTACTTCGCACAGCCGTGATGGACAAGGGCGAATTGAAACTGAAAATTGTGGACCTCAATGTGAACGAGGTGGTGGATCAGGTGTTGCAGAACATGAAATTGCAGCTGGAACAACGGGGCGGCTCGTTCATCACCGACCTTCAGGCCGACCAGCCCTACGTTCAGGCCGACATGGTACACCTGACCAATGTTGTTTTCAATCTGGTGGACAACGCATTGAAATACACCGAAAAGATACCCGTCATAAAGGTGGGAACCAGAAACGAGGCCAACGGGTTGGTCCTTTTCGTGGAAGACAATGGCATCGGAATATCAAAAGAGAATCAACGAAAAATATTCGATAAGCTTTATCGCGTTCCAACCGGCAACATCCACAATGTGAAAGGATTCGGACTCGGACTGAGCTACGTGAAGGCCATTGTTGACAAGCACAGCGGTTGGATAACCGTGAAGAGCGAACTGAATAAGGGCAGCCGATTTGAAATACACATCCCACATAAATACACCCAAGCATGAGCGCACAGAAGATCAAAGTATTATTGACTGAAGACGACCCGAATCTCGGAATGCTACTCACCGATTATCTGGCGGCCAAAGGGTATGAGACAACATTGGCCACCAACGGAAAGATCGGCTACGAGAAATTTTCCCAAGGTAGTTTCGACCTGTGCATCCTCGATGTGATGATGCCCGTGAAAGACGGCTTTACGTTGGCCGCAGAGATCCGTCAGACAGACAAGCACATGCCCATCATATTCCTTACGGCCAAGAGCATGACCGAAGACAAATTGAAGGGGTTCACGGCAGGGGCAGACGATTACATTACCAAGCCCTTCAGCATGGACGAACTGATTTTGCGCATCCAGGCCATATTGCGCAGAACCCTGCCCGAACTGGGAAAACCGCGAAAGAAGGATTCGATCCAACTGGGCGAATTCATCTTCGATTATGACAAGGGACTTCTTATTCTGAACGGTAAGGACCAACGACTGACCACCAAGGAATGCGAGCTTTTGTTGTTGCTATGCGAAAACCGATACGATGTGCTAGACCGAAACTATGCGCTTAACAAGATATGGGGTGATGACAACTACTTCAATTCGCGCAGCATGGACGTTTACATTGCCAAACTGCGCAAATTCCTCTCGCTCGACCCCGAAGTTGAGCTGGTGAACGTGCACGGGAAGGGATTTAAGTTGCTGGCAAAGGAATAATCAGGATGGTCTGATACCTTTGCCGAGCAATGCTCTCGAAGAAGACCAAATACGCCATTAACGCCCTGCTCTATCTGGCCAAGGCAGGTGGTAAGGATCCTATTCCGGCCAAGCAGATCGCGGCAGGGCAGAACATTCCTTATAAATTCCTCGAAGGCATTCTGCTGGACATGAAGCATGCGGGTCTGGTGATGAGCCAGCAAGGGAAATTCGGTGGTTATCTCTTGAATCGTCCCACCGAGGAGATCAACATGGCCGATGTGATGCGGCTGTTCGATGGCGCTGTTGCGTTGCTTCCATGTGTCACCCATAAGTACTACAAGCGTTGCGAGGAATGCACCGATGAGGTGACCTGCGGCATCCGTCAGGTGTTTTTGGAGATCCGTAACGAGACTGTAAACCGCTTGAAATCAGCAACATTGGCCGATATTCTTAAGAGGGAATCTAGCTTGGAAAAGGGGAAGTAATATTTTTTTCGATATAATTCCTACTTAACAAGTAGGAATTATATAATATTGCCGTCCGAAATAAACAGGAGTGCATATTTGATGTTCAGGTCCACACTGAAAGGTTCCCTACCCGTGATAGGCCTTCTGCTTATTGGCTCGTTGACACAGGCCCAACGTTCTGTTGAAACGCAAGGTCTGTTGTGGTCGGGGTATTTCCTGAAAATGAAGATCCACGACAACTACTTGATTCTTCAGGAAGTGGAAGAACGAGCCTATGGTTTCCCATGGCGGCAGCATCAGTTCGTACTTCGGTCTCAGCTTCAAAGGAATCTACCGAAAGGTTGGAGGGCCAATCTGGGATTCACCTACTTTCTTCAGACGTTGCCGCACGACCCGTTTTCTGAAGAAATGGAACATCTTTCGGAACTCCGGCCACAGTTGGAGTTCGGGAACAGACAAACTGTTCATGAGCGATGGGAGATAGATCATCGTTACCGGACGGATTTCCGGTTTTTCGAAGACGACCAGAAGCAATTCGAGTTCGGAAGTGTACGCTGGCGCTACCGTATTCAGGTCAGCTATCGGCCTGCAGATTGGCTTGCTCTCAAAGCGTTTGACGAGATCCATGTCCATGCCGGACCAGTGGTGGAAAAGAACGTTTTCGATCAGAACAGGGTGGGTGCCTCCGCTCATTTTCGGCCAGATAAAGCCTGGGGTGTTGAGCTCACGTATTTCCATTGGTTCCAACAACGGCCTTCTGGCACCGACTTCTATAGTCGCCACATTGTTCGGCTCACCTTTCATCACACCATCAATTTAAAAAGAAACTGACCATGTCTGAGCTTTTCACTCATCTTACCGTCCCATTCCTACTGGCCATGTTTCTTGCGGTGAATATGGGAGCAAGTGGAACTGCCCCAGCATTTTCAGCCGCCTATGGTGCCAATGTCATTCGGCAGTCAATGATTCCCGGCCTGTTCGGAATCATGGTGTTGTTAGGTGCACTGCTTTTCGGCAAGCAGGTAAGCCTGACCCTTGGCGATGGACTGTTGGATCACGCATATTTCACGCCATTCACAACTTCCGTCATTCTATTTTCAATTGCCGCCTCGCTGTTGGTGGCCAATCTTCTCGGTGTGCCTCAATCTACGAGCCAATCCACGGTATTCTCCATAGCTGGTGCAGCAACCGCGGTGGATAGTCTGAACACAGAAAAGCTGCTCCGCGACATCATTCCCACATGGTTCATTCTGCCTTTGGTGGCGTTCGTTCTGGTCTACGTTTTCTTCAAATGGTTCATTCCTTGGCTGAAGCCTTATGCGAGCAAGCGGTTGCGGAACGAAGCACAGGATGGCGTGTTGATGCGAGGACTGCTGATCGTTTCTTCACTCTATGTTGCCGTATCCATAGGTGCGAACAATGTGGCAAACGCTGCTGCCCCGATAGCAGCGCTGACGAGCAATGAACTCGGTAAAGGGGCTGAAGGAAATTTTCTTCCTATTCTGATCCTGTCTGTGCTCGTGGTGGCGCCTTGCTTTGCGATAGGCAGTTCGCTAATGGGCCATAAGGTGACCAGCACAACAGGTCAGGGGATTGTGGAGGTGAATACGTTTGAAGCTGCCGTGATCGCTTTCACCATCGCCACCTTGCTGTTGCTGGCCTCGGTTACCAAAGGCGTTCCTACCTCATTGGTTCAGCTTGCCGGAGCCTCGTTCATCGCCTTGGCGTTGGTTAAGAATGGCAGAACCGCCCTTTGGACAAATCCAACGGTCAGGAAATTCTTCACCGTATGGGCTGTTGCCCCGGTGTTTGCTTTCGTATTCAGCTTTCTGGTTCTGTGGTTCTTCGTGAAGTGAATCACCTCACCTAGAGGCTTCCGGTCCTTCCGCCATCAACCGGAACATTTATCCCGTTGATGTAGCCCGCCATAGGCGAAGCGAGGAAGGTGGCGGCTGCGGCCACTTCCCACGGTTGGGCAAAACGCTTTGCTGGAATCTCGGCCTTCATGTGTTCGGCTATCTCTTTTTCGGCCATCCCGGTCTTCGCGGCCTTGTTGCCAATGATGCTCGAAAGACGGTCGGTTTCCGTTGCTCCGGGCAACACGTTATTCACCGTAATGCCGAATTCGCCCAACTCATTTGCAAGTGTTTTACTCCAACTGGCAACTGCCCCACGAATGGTGTTCGAAACACCCAAACCGTTCAACGGAATTTTGACCGAGGTTGAAATGATGTTGATGATGCGGCCATACTTTTCGGCCTTCATTCCCGCCACAAGGGCCTGAACCAGAATGTGATTGCACATCAGATGCGATCGGAAGGCGGCTTCAAATTCGTTCAATTCAGCATCGATCGCTTTTCCACCGGCAGGGCCGCCCGTGTTGTTCAACAGAATGTGGTATGGTTCAGAAGACTTCATGTGGTTTTCCAGTACGATCTTCAGGGCTTCGGGTCGGCTGAAATCAGCCACCAGATAGCCATGTTGCTGACCGTTCCCATGCTCAAGTTCCGACAGGACGGCTTTCAGTTTATCCTCGTTGCGCGCCAAAAGCGTGACCGAAGCACCGGCCGCGGCCAATTGTACTGCCACCGCCTTTCCGATCCCGGCTGTGCTTCCACAGACCAAGGCCCGTTTTCCTTCAAGATCGATCTTCATGTCAGTCCTTTGGTCAAAACTACTTGAATTTCCTTACTTTGATCGACATCAAAACCCATGTAATGCCCATCAGAAAACCCTTCAACCTGAGTCAATGGATCGCAGATAACCGCGACCTGCTGAAACCGCCTGTCGGCAATAAGAATCTTTATGTGGAATCGGGCGATTACATCGTGATGATCGTGGGCGGGCCAAATGCACGGAAGGATTATCATTTCAACGAAACGGAGGAACTCTTCTATCAGTTGGAAGGCGACATCAACGTGCGCATTCAGGAAGACGGAAAGGCCGTTGACATACCCATAAAAGCAGGTGAAATGTTCCTGCTTCCGGCCAATGTGCCGCATTCTCCCATGCGCAGCGAAGGTTCGGTCGGGTTGGTGATCGAACGCGTGCGCAAAGGAACCGATATGCAGGACGGACTCATGTGGTTCTGCGACAAATGCAACCACAAATTGCATGAATACAGGTTTCCGCTTGGCAATATTGAGAACGATTTTCTGCCTCGCTTCCGCGACTTCTATGGTTCCGAGAAGCTACGAACCTGTGGAAATTGTGGACATGTGATGGAAACCGACCCACGGTTCGTGTAGTTTGCCGATGGCCAAG
>CAMCFW010000174.1 GCA_945874195.1 Chryseobacterium gleum | reverse complement strand
CTTATGGGATTCGGGTCGATTGACAATGACATCGTTCTCGCATCCGCTGGTACCTATGTGGAAATATGGGACAAGGATGCCTATGAGAATAAGTTGAGCAATCCTGAAACAGACATTGCCACACTGGCTGAAGAAGTCATGGGCAGCCTAAATGATGGGGCTGATGACCTACCATGACCCTGTCCTGTTAAAGGAATGCATTGACGGCTTGCGAATTGATCCTGATGGGATTTACGTGGATCTGACCTTCGGTGGAGGAGGTCATTCGCGGGAAATACTAAAGCATTTGAAAGGCGGACACCTGTACGCCTTCGATCAGGATAAAGACGCACAAATGAACCTGTTGCAGGACGAACGATTCACCTTCATTCCACACAACTTCCGGTTTGTGCGCAACTTTCTGCGTTACTTCAACACCATCCCCGTGCATGGCATTTTGGCCGATCTGGGAATCTCCTCCTTTCAAATAGACGAACCATCACGAGGATTCAGTACCAGAAATGATGGCCCGTTGGACATGCGCATGTCTGACGGAATTGAACTTACCGCCAAAACGGTCATCAACCAATATTCTGTTGAAGCGCTAGCAAAAATGTTCCGCGACCACTCTGATCTGAACGAGGCCTGGAAGCTGTCGAACGCCATTGTTGCCGCTAGGGCAAAAGAACCAATCGAAACCATTGAGCAGCTCAAGTCACTGATCTTGCCGTTCGCGCAGCGTGGAAAGGAGAATAGTTTTCTGTCGAGGGTTTTTCAAGCCATAAGGATAGAAGTGAACGATGAACTGAAGGCGCTTGAAGAAATGCTGGTACAGATGCCCAACCTATTGGCCGTTGGTGGTCGATTGGTTGTCATTTCCTATCACTCCTTGGAAGATAGAATGGTGAAAAATCTGGTGAAAAGCGGAAACATAGAAGGCGAACTGGAGAAGGATTTCTACGGCAAACCGTTGGTGCCCTTCCATGCCGTGTCGAGGAGGCCCATCGTTCCAACAGATGACGAGTTGATAAGGAATCCGAGGTCGCGAAGTGCCAAACTCAGAATCGCAGAAAAAATAGCATGAGCGCTGAAAAGGAAGATACAACCGAAGGGGTCGGTTTCGGCAAGCGTATACTAAGCGTTCTGGACGGGAGTTTTCTGACGCGTGACAATGTGTTGGACAACATCCCTTTCCTCTTGTTCCTCTTCGGTATCGGGATTTTCTATATCGGCAACAGCCACTTTGGTGAGGCCACCATCATCAGCATGGAGAAGATGAACACGGAGCTGAAAGAACTGAAATCTGAATTCATTTCCACTCGGTCTGAGCTCATGTTCGTGAGCAAACAGAGCGAGGTGGCCAAGGCTGTTGCCCCTCTCGGAATCTTTGAAAGTGTGGTTCCTCCAAAGAAAATCGTGGTCAACGAAAAAGAAAAGCCAGAGAGTTGAGCTACGAAAAGCAAATAAGAAGAAGGGTATATCTGTCGTATGGACTGATGTGCCTTTTTGCGCTTGCCATTGTGGCCAAAGTGGCTCAGATCCAATTCGTTGAGGGCGAAGAGTGGCGCAAAAAAGCGGAAACGCAGACCACAGCGTTCCGCACAATTGAAGCAGCAAGAGGCAACATTTTTGCAGTTGATGGAAGCCTTTTGGCCACTTCAGAACCTATTTATGAGGTGCGATGGGACGCAGCCGTACCAACGCTGAGCGATGAATACTTCAACAAGAACATCGACAAGCTTTCGCAGCAGCTTTCCAACCTTTTTCAAGACAGGTCGGCAAACGCGTATAAGCGAGAACTGACCAACGCACGGAAGAAGAAGAGTCAGTATTTCCTGATAAAAAGAAAGGTGAGCCACAAGCAATTGAAGGCCATCCGTCAGTTCGAGATATTCAACCTAGGTAAATACAAAGGCGGCCTCATTTACAACCAGAACAGCAAGCGCGCCAAGCCTTTCAAGCAACTAGCTGCTAGGACGATCGGCTATGATCAGCCCGGTTTCAGCGTAGGATTGGAGGGTGCATATGCGGATGAGTTAGGCGGTGTGGTCGGCAAGCGTTTGATGCAAAAAATTGCCGGTGGAAACTGGAAACCACTGAACGATGAGAACGAAGTGGAGCCAGAAGACGGTTCTGACCTCGTCACAACCATTGACATAAACATACAGGACGTGGCGCAAAACGCTCTACTTACCCAGTTGGTGAAACATGGCGCCCATCATGGTTGTGCAATTCTAATGGAAGTGCAAACTGGGGCGATCAAAGCGATCGCCAACCTCACCAAACAAGCCGATGGTAGTTATGCCGAAACCTACAACTATGCCATCGGGGCCACCACCGAACCTGGTTCAACCTTCAAATTGGCCAGTCTCATCTGCCTGTTGGAAGACGGCTATGTGGACATAACCGACACGGTAGACATTGAAGGTGGAGTGAAGCAATACTATAAGGCAGTTATGAAAGACTCGAAGACCGGAGTCTATGATAAGATAACGGTGGCAAAAGTGTTCGAGATATCATCTAACGTTGGCATCTCAAAGCTGGTGACCCGACACTACCAGAAGAACCCTGAAAAGTTTGTAGACCGCATTGTTGGAATGGGCTTGAACAGCCCTCTCGGCCTAGAACTTTCTGGCGAAGGCATCCCATCCATCCCAGACCCGAAAGACCCAAGTTGGTCGGGCATTTCGTTGCCATGGATGAGTATCGGTTACGAAGTTCTTCAAACCCCCCTTCAGGTTCTGACATTCTACAACGCCATTGCAAACGATGGTATTATGGTGAGACCGAAATTCGTTTCGAGTGTGACCAAGCACGGTACTCTGGTGAAGGATTTTCCAACGGTGGTGCTTAACCAGCAGATCTGCTCGAAGGCCACCGTTGATAAGGTGAAAGTGATGTTGGAAGGTGTGGTTGAACACGGAACGGCTAGCAACCTGAAGCATGCGAACTATAAGATAGCTGGAAAAACAGGCACTGCACAGATCGCAAAAAGCGGAAGCTATCACCGCGATAAGAGCCATCAAGCGTCATTTGTCGGCTACTTTCCTGCCGAAGAACCCCGCTATTCGTGTATTGTGGTGGTCGATTCGCCTACCAACTCGGTGTACTACGGCAACCTTGTAGCGGGGCCCATTTTCAAAGAAATTTCCGATAAGGTTTACTCTACCCAGGTGAAAATGCTAGAGGAGGTGAAGGCAGACCCTACGCTGGCGCAAAGTCGCATTCCGTTTTCGAAAGTGAGCGAAAAGGAAGAATTGATGAAAGCGCTGGAAACCCTGAAGATCAAAACCGATATGAAAGCCCCCGATGCACAATGGGCGGTTGCAACTGCTGAGGCGGACACCATGAACATCATCGAGCGTGAAATGATCGACAATCTCGTTCCGCGTGTGGTCGGAATGGGCGCCATGGATGCCCTGTTTCTGCTCGAGAACAAGGGCCTGAAGGTCAGCATCGTTGGATCGGGCGTGGTTAGACAACAATCGATAATACCTGGAACAAGAGCCGTCAAAGGCCACGAGATCATCATCTACCTATCATGAAGCTGCTGAAGGACATATTATACCGCGCGGGAATTGAAGAGGTAATCGGTTCGACCAATGTGGCCATCGAGAATATCTGCATCGATTCGCGACAAGCAAAGAAGTTCTCCTTGTTCATAGCTGTGAAGGGCACATTGAGCGATGGACACGATTTCATTCCGAAGGCCTTATCGCAAGGTTCGGTGGCAATAGTATGCGAAATGCTTCCTGAGGAACGGCTACCAGATGTCAATTACGTGCAGGTGAAGAACAGTCGTTTTGCTGCAGGAATGATCGCATCGAATTTTTACGACAATCCATCGCAGCAACTCAAATTGGTCGGAGTTACGGGCACCAACGGAAAAACCACTACGGCCACGCTTCTGTATGGCCTATTCAAGAATCTGGGCTACAAAGTAGGTCTGATCTCAACGGTAAGGAATATGGTCCATGAACACGAGGTTCAGGCCACGCACACCACCCCCGACCCGATCAATCTGAATAGGCTTTTGGCAGAAATGGTAGATGCTGGATGCACCTTCTGTTTCATGGAAGTTAGTTCGCACGCACTCGACCAGCATCGGGTGGCAGGGTTGGAATTTGCGGGTGCCATATTCACCAACATCACCCACGATCACCTCGATTATCATCAGACTTTCAGCAATTACATAAGGGCCAAAAAGATGTTGTTTGACGGCCTTTCATCAAAAGCATTTGCGCTTATAAACGTGGATGACAAGAACGGTGAGGTGATGGTGCAGAACACCAAAGCAAAAGTGGTCAGCTACGGACTTCGTTCCATGGCCGACCGCAAAGCGAAGATCCTGGAGAACAACCTGACCGGACTGATCCTGAACATTGATGGTCAGGAAGTGATAACCCGTTTGATAGGTTCGTTCAACGCGTACAACATTCTAAGCGTATATGGCGCTGCGCTGGAACTTAAAGAAGAGAAACTTCAAATACTTACCACCCTCAGCAATCTTGCTTCGCCAGAAGGGCGTTTTGAATTTGTAAAGACCCCGAACAACATACTGGGCATTGTGGACTATGCACACACCCCCGATGCGCTGCAGAACGTGCTTTCAACCATTCGCGACCTACGGACCGGAAACGAGAAACTCGTGACGCTAGTAGGCTGCGGTGGCGATAGAGACAAGACCAAGCGACCCGAAATGGCCCGCATTGCGGCCGAAGGAAGCGACAAGGTCATCCTTACCACGGACAATCCGCGAAGCGAAGACCCGCAGCAGATAATTGAGGACATGAAGTTGGGCCTTGATCCGGTGCTGAAGAAAAAGGCCGTTACCATTCTTGACCGCGCAGAGGCCATCCGAACCGCCTGCATGCTGGCCCAACCCGGCGACATTATTCTGGTGGCTGGAAAAGGACACGAAAAATATCAGGAAGTGAAAGGGGTGAGAACTGCCTTTGACGATATGGAAATACTGTCTTCAACCCTTAAACAGATCTGCTGATGTTATACTATCTGTTCGACTTTCTTGACAAGACCTACGACCTACCCGGAGCCGGTGTATTCCAATACATCTCTTTCCGAGCAGCTGCTAGCATCATTGCTTCCCTGATCATTTCAATGCTGATCGGACGCAAGGTAATCCGATACCTACAACTGAAGCAAGTGGGTGAAATTGTTCGCGACCTCGACCTGGCGGGGCAGATCCAAAAGCAAGGAACCCCCACCATGGGCGGCATCATCATTCTTGCTTCCATCATCATACCCACTCTACTTTTCGCACAGCTCAACAATATCTATGTCATCATCATGCTGGTTTCTACCGTTTGGTTAGGAGCGATCGGATTTGCTGACGATTACATCAAGGTTTTTAAGAAGGACAAACAGGGCCTGGCTGGAAAATTCAAGGTGATGGGCCAGATCGGAATAGGGATCATCGTGGGTGTCACGCTC
>CAMCFW010000173.1 GCA_945874195.1 Chryseobacterium gleum | reverse complement strand
CACCCCTCTCTCCATACAAATTCCGACCCCTGAGGCAGTTGGTGACTGAGGAGTTTTTGAGAATGGCCTTTCAGCCGTTGAACTGACTCATTACAAAGCCGAGTTCCATGGTACCGAAGGCCTTGATGGCCCCTGTGGCTTTTTCAATTTTCGGGGTGACGATGTCCAGATCTTCCTTCGACCATTGGCCAAGAACGTAATCTACCTGTTGGCCTTTGCCGAAGTCGTTTCCGACCCCGAACCGAAGGCGCGGATAATCTTGCGTTCCCAAAACCTGATTGATGCTCTTCAGTCCGTTGTGTCCGCCATCGCTGCCTTTGGCGCGTATGCGGATAATGCCCGTTTCCAATGCAATGTCATCGGTAATGACCAGTAGCTTGTCCAACGGCACCTTGGTTTCTTGCATCCAGTACTGAACTGCCTTTCCGCTCAGGTTCATGTAGGTGGAAGGTTTCAGCAGAACGAAGGTCCGGCCTTTGAATTTCACTTCGCACACATCGCCCAAACGGCCTGGGCTAAAAGCAGAAGTGGACGCCTTGGCAAAGGCGTCCACTATCTTAAAACCAATGTTGTGACGGGTTTCGGCATACTCGCTGCCAATGTTGCCCAACCCAACAATAAGGTACTTCATGCTTATTCGGCTGCCGCTTCTTCGGCCTCAGCGCCCTCAGAAACTGCTTCATCTCCTTCTGCTTCTTCAGTATCTACCAGTGCACCTCGCTTCATTCGAACGGCCACAATGATCTGGTTTTCATCAGCAAGGAAAGTGATACCTGGGAACTTAAGGTCACCGACCTTGATGGCTTTTCCGATACGGAGATTGGTGATGTCCAATTCGATGAAGCTTGGCATCTTCTCTGGAAGGCCCTGAACTTTCACGTTTCTTCTGACCACTCTGAGTTGGCCACCGGACAAAACGCCTTTCGATTGTCCTTTGGTAAGAATTGGAAGGGTCATTTTCACTTCGCGTCCAGACAATTCTTGAAAATCGGCATGAACGATACGGTCGGAAACCGGATGATACTGCACGGCCTTCAGAACCACTGGGTAGGTAGTTCCGTCCACATCTAGATTGACGATGTATTGATTCGGAGTGTTCAGCACTTTTTTAAACTCGCGCTCGTCCACTTCAACACTAATTTCAGTTTTTCCTCCGTAGACGATGCATGGAACCAGACCAGCTAATCTAGCTGCCTTTGCATCGGCTTTCCCGAGGGACTTCCTTTTTGATCCTGTTATTGAGATCGATTCCATTGTTTGATTGTTTTAATTGATGATTGATTTGATTTAGAAAATGAATTTTGTGCTGATGGACTCGTAGTTGTGAGCCTTTCTGATGACATCGGCAAAAAGTGGTGCCACCGAAAGCACCGTGATCTTATTATTTACCTCTCGAAGAGGAATGGTGTCTGTTGTAACCAACTCGGTCAATCGCGAGTTGCGGATATTGTCGTGTGCATTTCCAGAAAGTAGCGGATGCGTGATGCATGCCCGAACGGTTTTGGCTCCATGCTCCAACATCATTTCAGCGGCTTTGCAAAGCGTTCCGCCCGTGTCGATAATGTCGTCCACAAGCACCACGTCTTTACCCACCACATCACCTATCACGGTCATATCGGCCACCTGATTGGCCACTTTTCGTTGCTTGTAGCAGATGGCCAGATCAACATTCAGGGCCTTGGCGTAAGCATTGGCTCTTCTTGTTCCACCCACATCAGGAGTTGCCATTACCAGATTGTCAATGTCCATGGTGTTCTTCAGATGCTCCATGAAGAGGTAAGAACCGAAGAGGTGATCCACCGGAACATCAAAGAAACCTTGGATCTGGTCGGCATGAAGGTCCATCGTCATCACACGGGTCACACCCGCTGCTTCCAATAGGTCGGCCATCAATTTGGCCCCGATCGGAACGCGCGGCTTCACCTTTCTGTCCTGACGGGCCCATCCGAAGTAGGGTATGACGGCTACAATGCGTTTGGCCGATGCACGTTTGGCGGCATCGATCATCAAAAGCAATTCAAGTAGATTGTCTCCTGGCGGAAAGGTCGATTGAATGATGAAAACATCATCGCCTCTTATCGATTCCTCAAAACAAGGCTCAAACTCTCCGTCCTTGAACCGAAGCGTGGTCTGATTGCTTAGCGGCTGACCATAGCTTTCTGCGATCTTTTCAGAAAGATAGTTGGTTGCTTCACCAGTAAATAATTTGACGTTGAATGCCACGGCCTGCCTTCCTTCGTTTTAAGGGGCTGCGAAAGTAAGGAATTGTCCTGCAAAATCGAAGGATTTAAGGATCAAGTTGTGAATCTGCTTTCAGGTGTTGGAAAATCATATAATTTCGCATCCCCAATTCACTTGCCGAAGTGGCGGAACTGGTAGACGCGCACGACTCAAACTCGTGTTCCTTTGGAGTGCCGGTTCGATCCCGGCCTTCGGTACTAAGACCCGATCTGATTTCAGATCGGGTTTTTTTGTGCTCTGCATCGGCCTCAGATCATACTCAGATAGCGCTTAACTTCGCGGCTCGTAAAAATTAAGCACATGCAGTATCATCCGGATAAGATCGATCAGAAGTGGCAGGCCTTCTGGGCGAAGGACAAAACGTTCAGAGCAGACGATCAATCGCCAAGACCGAAGTATTACGTCCTCGATATGTTCCCCTATCCATCAGGCGCGGGGCTGCACGTGGGCCATCCGCTGGGATATATCGCTTCGGATATCGTGTCGCGCTACAAGCGCTTGAAGGGTTTCAATGTGCTGCACCCGATGGGCTACGACAGCTTCGGGCTGCCTGCCGAGCAGTATGCCATCCAGACAGGACAGCATCCCGCCAAGACCACCGAGGAGAACATTGCCACCTACCGCAGGCAGATGGACAGCATCGGGTTCAGTTTCGATTGGGACCGAGAGGTGCGCACCTCAGACCCATCCTATTATAAATGGACGCAGTGGATATTCCTGAAGCTGTATGATGCTTGGTATGACAAGGCAGCGGACATGGCCAAGCCCATCAGCGAACTGACAGCCATCTTCTCCAAAGAAGGCAACGCCACGGTGAACGCCCATTGCGATGAAACGCCCGCATTCACCGCCAACGATTGGAACTCTTGGGACGATGCCCAACGGCAGACCACGCTGCTCAATTACCGCATCGCCTACCTGAGCGAGGCCTACGTGAACTGGTGCCCAGCCTTGGGAACCGTGCTTGCCAACGATGAGGTGAAGGACGGTTTCAGCGAGCGCGGAGGCCACCCCGTGGAGCGCAAGCTGATGATGCAATGGAGCATGCGAATCACAGCCTACGCCCAACGGCTTTTGGATGGGCTTGAAGGGCTGGAATGGAGCGAGAGCCTGAAGGAGCAGCAGCGGAATTGGATAGGCCGCTCGGAAGGAGCTTTATTGAGGTTTAAGGTTACAGGTCACAGGTCACAGGTGGAGGTGTTTACGACCAGACCTGATACGATTTTTGGGGTATCGTTCATGGTGTTGGCACCCGAGCATGATCTGGTTTCGGAGATAACCACCGCTGCGCAGAAGGCCGAGGTGGAGGCCTACATCGCCAAGGCCAAGGCCCGCAGCGATAGGGACCGTATGGCCGATGTGAAGACCGTATCGGGTGCGTTCACAGGGGCGTATGCCGAGCATCCGTTCACAGGAGCGCCCATTCCGATCTGGATCGGTGACTATGTGTTGGCGGGCTATGGCACAGGTGCGGTGATGTCGGTGCCAAGCGGTGACCAGCGCGATTGGAATTTCGCGAAACATTTCAACCTGCGCATCCCACAGGTGGTCAGCTCCCCTCCTGGCAAGGAGGGGTCGGGGGAGGTCTTCGAGGCTAATGAAAGCAAGGACGCCACTCTCATCAACTCCGACTTCCTCACCGGCCTTCCTGTGAAAGAAGCCATAAAGCGCGCCATTGCCCGGATGGAAGAGATGGGCATCGGCAAGGGCCGCATCAACTACCGACTGCGCGATGCGGTGTTCGGCAGGCAGCGCTATTGGGGCGAACCGATCCCGATCTATTACAAGGACGGTGTGCCGTATCCCATTGAGAAACTGCCGCTCCAACTGCCCGCCATTGAGAAATATCTTCCCACGGAGACAGGCGAACCGCCCTTGGGCCGTGCCGACATCTGGAACTGGGACCCGGCCACCGAGCAACTGGTGGAGAACGGCAAGGGCTACCCGATTGAGATGAGCACCATGCCAGGCTGGGCAGGCAGCAGTTGGTATTTCCTGCGCTACATGGACCCGCACAACACGGGCGAATTCGCCTCGAAGGACGCAGTGAACTACTGGCAGAACGTGGACCTCTATGTGGGCGGATCGGAGCACGCCACTGGGCACTTGCTCTATGTGCGCTTCTGGACCAAGTTCCTCAAAGACCTTGGCTATCTGCCCTTTGATGAGCCTGCGAAGAAATTGGTGAATCAGGGGATGATTCAGGGGAGGAGCAGTTTTGCCTATGAATTCGGCTTTATTGGTGGAATGTATACCATGAATGGGCCAGATGATTTGGCAGCATTCCCTCCAATCTATGTTTCGAAAAATCTACACAATCTAATTAAAAACTTGGACTATGAAGAGTTCAATGAGCGCTTCGGAGAGTGCTTTTTGGAGATAACGACATGGATGAAAAGTAGAGAAAAGGGTTTGAATGGCGCTGTTCAACCGTTGAATATCACCTCAGAGGCAAGAGTTGATGTCAACATAGTAGAGAATGATTTCTTAGACGTTCAGGCTTTCCGAATGCATCTCCGAGAGAATCCTTTGTCTGTATTAATTATGGAGGATATTAACGGAAACCCTGTGGTGTCATTGCCCGATAGACCCATTCCTGCAGGAGCGGTCTTTATGTGTGGTTGGGAAGTCGAAAAAATGTCCAAGTCCAAGTGGAACGTGGTGAACCCCGATGACATCATTTCCAAGTACGGGGCAGACACGCTGCGCCTCTACGAGATGTTCCTCGGCCCACTGGAGGATGCCAAGCCGTGGAACACCAACGGCATTGAGGGCACGTACCGCTTCCTGCGGAAATTCTGGAACCTGTTCCACGCGGGCGATGCGTTCGCTGTGAGTGACGATGCGCCCACCAAGGCCGAGCTGAAGGCGCTCCATGCCACCATCAAAAAGGTGGAGGACGACATCGAGAAGCTGTCGCTGAACACCTCGGTGAGCCAGTTCATGATCTGCGTGAATGAACTCACGGAGCTCAAGTGCAACAAGCGCGCAATACTGGAACCGCTGACCATCGTGCTGTCGAGCTTCGCACCGCATATCTGCGAGGAACTGTGGCAGCAACTCGGCCACGGGGAGAGCATCAGCTTTGCAGCGTATCCAAAGTTTGAGGCCGCGCATCTGGTGGAGGACAGCTTCAGCTATCCCATCAGCTTCAACGGCAAGGTGCGGTTGAACCTCGACCTTTCGGCCAATCTCTCAGCGGCCGAAGTGGAGGCCATTGTTCTGGCAAATACTGAGGTTATCCAACGCCTTGAAGGCGCCAC
>CAMCFW010000172.1 GCA_945874195.1 Chryseobacterium gleum | reverse complement strand
GCGGTGGGCGATACGCTTTTCATCAACTCTCTTTCGGATCTTCCCGCGTGTGTGGCCCAATGCTACGTGGAGGTTGATGTGCCTGATCAGGCGTTCGTGTGTTTCGGACAATCGGATGGCGAGGTGATGGCGCTGGTTTCTGGCGCCATTGGCAATGTCAATTATTCGTGGAATACAGCCCCGGTTCAAACTTCCCAGACCGCCACAGGACTTGGAATCGGAACCTACATTGTTTCCGTCATTGATCAGAACAATTGCGAAGACAGCGACACGGTGGTGGTTTCCATGATCCCGCAGATAACATTGGCCGTGAGCGGAACAGATTCGCTTTGTCTCGGCATCAATACCGGTAATGCCATGGTGGCTGCAAGCGGTGGAGTAGGAACGTTCCAATATTCGTGGAACACAACCCCTGTTCAGACAACCGCCACGGCCAATAACCTTTCGGTCGGAACCTATGATGTAACTGTTACAGACTTGGCCGGTTGTCAGGCAATGGGAACAGTGACAATTGAAAGTTTTGACGAAGTGGTGGCCGATGCGGGAGCTACAGACACGATCTGCGAAGGAGAACAGGCCGAACTGATGGCAACGGGAGGTGTGTCCTACGAGTGGAACACGGGTGAAGAGACCGCATCCATTACGGTCGGTCCCGAAACGGCTACACGATATGATGTGCTTGTTACGGGTGCGAATGGTTGCACCGACATGGATACGGTTTGGGTGTTGGTAGAAACGGTTCCTGAAGTTTCGTTGCTACAGTTGGATTCATCCTATTGCATCATTGTGCCGCCATTTCAGGTGACGGGGCAGCCGCAGGGCGGAACATTCATGGGCCCAGGAGTTTCGCCTACCGGCATGTTCAATCCCGAAGCTGCTGGACCGGGAATGCACACGTTGATCTATCGGTTTGCTGAGTTTCAGGATTGCTATGGTGAGGCAACGTTGGACGTGTTTGTTGATGAGGACGGTTGTAATGTGATAACCCCGAACGTGTTCAATCCAGGCAGCGATTTCATGGGTCAGGTCGATTTCTGCGGAAATGTGCCTCAGAACAATGTTTTCAACCTGCCATGCTTGGAATGGTATCCCGGAAACCGCGTTCGCATATTCGACCGTTGGGGAATAAAGCACTACGACCAGACCGATTATCATCTGAAACCGTGGGATGGCAGCAATCAGAGCGATGGCGTGTTCTATTATATTCTTGAGTTCACAGATAGGGAAGCCATCAAAGGTTTCTTTCATCTGGTCAGGTGAAAAAAGAAGCCCCGCCATTTCAGGCGGGGCTCTGGTTGCCTCGGTCTCACCTTGGCGGGTCTGAGACCTCGGGCTGACTTATCGTTGATAAGAGAACCTGATTCTCCATTTGTCTTATTTCGAGTTGCCAGTTCGTGATATTTGTGATCACTGTGAACAACGGAGTGTATTCGAATTGATGCAAGACCCAACTCTGTGGCTGACCCTTCGCATCCGTAAAACTCCCATCTGTCCGTAGTCCCAGATTTGCATCCATCAGCTGACGCAGATCGGGTGGATACTGATGGAGCACCGCAGTGCGATAGTGATCGAACATGTTCTTGAGTTCGGTGGCACTGAAGCGTCCGTTGTTCGGAGCATCGTCTGTGCCCAGCATCAGGTTGCGCGGAATGGCCAGATCGTGCTTCTTTTCCATCTCATAGAGGTTGGAAACCTTCAGTTGCAAAGGGTCGGTCTGAGCCGCGAGGCCGATCAGTTCACTTTTCAACGCTTCGAGATGACCCACCAATTGGTCCGATTCTGTTTTCAACTCTGTCAGACCGGTGGCGGATGTTCTACCGTAGAGTTCCTCATTCAATTCGGTCAGATGTTGCGTCTGTTCCGTCAGGTTTTCGTTCGAAACCATTACTCCATGCTCATAATAGATGCTGTTTCCAGTTTTCATCAGCGCGAAGATCAGAATGAGGCAGGCCAAGGCAATCATGGACGATGATAGCGTGACCGACCGATTGGCCGATGTCTGGTAGCGTTTGTAGAAATAGACGGGCACATAGCCAAAGGCCAGAATGCTCATGCCGCCAATTAGCATGACCGCTGCACCCGGCCAATGCAAGACCTTGAACAGCACGCCCACTGTGGTTGAGGCCAGGCCAAGAAAGCCGAGAATGTGAAGCAGCGCTTCGTCTCTCGGAGATTCCTTGACCTTATGGGTCAATATCATGGGTAGATAGAACAGCACGAGAATTGCCGTTCCGAGCAATACCATGATGTTGGCCCCCGGCCAATGCATGAGTTTGAAAATCGTCCCCGCCAAGAGAAGAAATGTAGAAGTCAGCCCGAAACCAAACGTTACTTTTTTCATGATTGCGTTCATTTCGGTTAATAATTTGAATGTTTCGGTTTGAACCTGTTTTAAACCTCCAGGTCCGAAGAGGTTGAGTGTATATTGAAAGGCCTCCTCAAACGATTCGCCTTGTTGGATTCTGTGTTCAATACTGGTGCAGAGGTGATCCAGAAGATCTTCCTGCAGTGCATGCTGCGCCACGCCATTTTCCTTGATGTACGCATCGATCAACGCTACCTGATTTTCCGTCAACTCAGCCATTGCAGTTGTGCATTAGGGTTGAAACTGTTCAGCAGCGCATTCATCGTTTCTGAAAACCTGCGGAACTCACTCACTTTGTCGTTCGCCTGTTTGTTGCCATTCTCGGTCAGCCGATAATATTTCCGCACACGCTTTCCGATGCTCACCTTCTCGGTGGTCAGAAATCCGTCCGCCTCCAATTTGTGCAGGGTAGGATAGAGGGCTCCTTCCGTGAGCTGGATCTCTCCCGAAGTCTTGTCCTTAACGTGTTGGGTGATCTCATAACCATACATCCTTTCGTTCTCGGCCAATAGGCTCAGAACGATGGTCTGCAGGGTTCCTTTTAATAGCTCTTGTGAATACATAGGACAATGATACATAAAAGAATTAGGTATAAGGCTCTTATGCATTAACTTTTTTTTATTTCACTTATTGTGTCCCAATGATTCTTTCCTTTAAACCATGAAAAATCCAATAGCACTTTTCTTCCTCTTTGTTCTCCCGATCACTCTTTTTGCACAGGGAAATATCATGCTCATGCCATTTGATGCGTTGATGAATGCCGAATGGAAGGCCGAAGGAAATTGGAAGAATGGAGCGCCCTTCAAACAGGAAGTGACCTACAGTTGGTCGGCCGATGAAGCGTCTGTGAACATGACCACCAATAGTTACCTCGACACCACCTTTACCGATTTCGGAAAGTTCTCGGAAGGGGTTCACACGTGGGACACGGTTTCAAATTCCATCAAATTCAAAGTAACTGACATACGGGACAAGGTGATCGAAGGAACGGTGCGCACCAAGCAAAAGACCATTCTATATGAATACGCCTACGAGAACGAGCTCGGAGTGAAAACCTACATGACCGATGCCCTCATCTGGATCAAGCCCGACAAGTACATGTTCAAAGTAGGAGCGATGAAGGATGGTGAATGGGTGGAGGTTTACTTGGAGACGTACTTTTTTAAGAAGTAATTACCCGATTCTGCCCAAATGCGTGTTCTTGAAGCCATCGCTATGCTTCAATCCGAAGCCGAAAACCCGGTCCATGCTTGAGTGGCCGAAAAGAATGGCACCGAAAAGTATTCCAGCCTGAGAGTCAAGTAAAATTCCCGCGATGAGAACCAATATTGCCACAGCCTTGTGATGAAACAGGTTGTAGCTGAAAGCTCCGATCTTCGAGTTTATCAGATAGCCGAGCATACTGATGTCTGGGCCAACGAGTAGTAGAATATAGGTCCACCACGGAACGCCATTTGCCAACATGAATCCTAAGCAAGCAAGGAACATTACCAGTTCCTCTATTTTCAAAATGTATTTCATGGTTTTAGGTCATTTCAATTCCAACAGGACAGTGGTCCGAACCTTCCACTTCATTCAGAATGAAAGCGTTATTTAATCTAGAAACAAGGCTTTTCGAGACCAGAAAGTAATCAATTCTCCAGCCCACGTTGTTTTGGCGGGCGCCAGCCCGATAACTCCACCAACTGTATTTCACCGTGTCGGGGTTTAGATGACGGAACGTGTCCACCAATCCTGAATTGATGTAGTTGTTGATACCATCGATCTCTTCCTGCATATAGCCCGCGCTCTTGTTGTAATTGGCCTTGTCGTTCTTGAGGTCGATGGGGCGATGTGCCACGTTCAGATCGCCACAAAAGACCACGGGTTTTTTTGCCTCAAGCCCTTTTATGTAGGAAAGTAATGCCACGTCCCACGTTTGGCGATAGGGCAACCGTGCCAGTTCGCTGCCCGAGTTGGGTACATATACGTTCAAGAAATAGAAGTCTTCGAACTCGCAGGTAATGGCGCGTCCTTGGCCATCGTGTTCTGGAATGCCGATGCCGTATTTCACACTCAGCGGTTCTTTTCTGGTGATAACAGCCGTACCCGAGTAGCCGGCCTTTTCTGCGGCATAAGCATATATGTGATAATCGAGTCCGAATAGTACTTCGCGCACCTGATCCTCGCTCGATTTGATCTCTTGAAAACCCATGATATCGGGGTTCATGATCTCAATATACTTCAAAAGGTCTTTCTTGGCCGCTGCGCGAATACCGTTCACGTTGAATGAAATGAGTTTCATCTGAATCTGTTTGAATGTCCGAATATGCTAAAACCTGAGCGAACCGCCTATTCAAATAAAAGTGCGCGTGGGCCCATCGCGCCTCAGCCAACCCGTCACGCTGAAACGTGTTCGTTCGGTGCGCAGTACTTCGTGTTCCACCAGATCACTTCTGAAGCAGACGAAACGTCCCATCTCGGGTTGAATATCGAACGAACCGTTGGGGTCGTGTATTCGTAGTTGCCCTCCGTGTTCGGCCTTCCAATCTGGGTTGAGATAAAGGATGACGGAAAAGATGCGGCTGTTCGAACCTTGGAACTGGTCAACATGACGACTGTAGAAACTACCCACCGGATAGCTTGCCAAATGACATTCGAACCGTGGCAAAGAAATGCGGAAGTAGCAGGAAAGGTGTTCGCGTAGCGATTCTAAGAAGTCAAAGTACTGTTTTTGTGCAGGGGTCAAGGTCTCTTTTTCCAACCAGAGGATGCCGTCTCCCCGCACTTCGCTGATCCGTTGTTCTGCCAGTCCGCGCCCCACGTTGGCAGGATGAAATCGGTTGGAGTCTTGCAGCCATTCGGCTTCTTGCAAGAGGGTTTTAAGCACATCGGAAGGCAATAGGCCATCTATGACCGCTATGCCATTCAGATCAAGTTGTTCGGCAATCGATTCCAAGGTCCGTTCCACTTCTCGTGCTAAATGTTCGTATAAATGTATGCCGCGATCCTATTGGAATACCAATTATCTTGTGCCACCAAATCTAAAACCTGATGAAACGATTTCTACAACTAGCCATCATACTGCTGCCCGTGTTCAGCTTCACTGCGTGTAATTCTGACGATGATTCTGATACCATTGACGCGTTGATCGGTACCTATATCGGTACCTATATCGGTGCC
>CAMCFW010000171.1 GCA_945874195.1 Chryseobacterium gleum | reverse complement strand
GTTGATTCGTAGACCACATAATCGCCTTTGGAAAGTGCTCCGCCAACGGTCTTTGATGCTCCGATAACCGGACGCAGATCGGGCAGATTATGCTGATCGATCGGAGTTGGAACGGCAATGATGAAGAACTGAACGTCTTTCAGATCTTTCGGGTCGGTGGTGAACAGAATATCGCAACCTTCAAAATCCTTCGATTCTAGCTCTTCGCTTGGATCGACATGGTTCTTCATCATCTCAACCCTTTCGGCATTGATATCGAATCCTACAACTTTGATCTTTCTCGCGAATTCAAGCGCAATGGGCAATCCGACATAGCCAAGTCCGATAACGCCCAGCTTTGCTTCCTTTTTAACTAATTTCTGATAAATGTTCATCCTTATTATTTTCTTTTCTTCAACAATATGTTCTGTCTAAGCGAATAGATCCTCTCTATGATCTCAACTACTTTGAGTCCTTCCAATGCGTTGGTGGATATCGGGGTTCTGCCCCTGAGATGGTCCACCACGTTTTCAATGATATAATGATGATTGGCTGCCGAACCTTTGTACGCACCGTAATCGTTGGCCGGGTTTGACGGGGCCAATTCAGGCATTTCGTAACCCTCAATGTGACAATATTCGACCTCATTCATATACTGACCACCGATCTTGACGCTGCCCTTTTCGCCAATGACGGTGAGGCTACTCTCCAAGTTCTGGTTCCAAACAGACGTTGAATAATTGAGACAGCCCATTCCTCCGTTCACGAAATTGAAATGGACCATACCTGAATCCTCAAAATCGGTCAGTTCCTTATGGTTGAAATCATGGAAATTCCCTTTGATATCCTTTATATCGCCAAAGAGCCAGTACATGATGTCTATGAAGTGGGAGAATTGGGTAAAGAGTGTTCCACCATCCAAATCCGAATCTCCTTTCCAAGCTCCAGGCTTGTAATAGCGTTCATCGCGATTCCAGTAACAGTTGACCTGAACCATGAAAATTTTTCCCAACAGGCCTTCCTCAACCACCTGCTTGATCCAAACGGATGGTGGTGAATAACGATTCTGCATGACGCAGAATACTTGCTTGGATACTTGCAACGCCTTGAAGATAATCTCCTCGCAGGCTGCCTTTGAAAGTGCCATCGGCTTTTCAACAACCACGTGTTTGCCAGCCTTAAGAGCAGAAAGACTGTTATCGCCATGAAATCCATTTGGCGTGCAGACACAGATCACATCAATGTCGGGCACAGCTTCCAGCATTTCGTCCAACGAAGCGAAGAACGGGACATTGTAATGGTCAATATTCAACTGCGACCGATCAAGTACATCGCTAAGCGCTACGAGTTCGGATTCGGGATTACGAGCGATCATTTCAGCATGACGCTTGCCGATATGGCCGCATCCGACAACTCCGAATCGTATCTTCCTGCTGTGTGGTATCATGATAGCTTTTTGACTGTTCCGTTCTCCAATGTGTATTTCTCACCACTTTCCTGGCACGTTGCCACTCCGTTGGCATCAAACTCCAACCGATGTCCGAATTCGCTCATCCAGCCAATTTGGCGCGAAGGATTGCCCACGACCAACGCATAAGGCGGGATGTATTTCGTGACCACTGACCCTGCTCCTATGAAAGCATGGTGACCGATGTTGTTCCCACACACAATGGTTGCGTTGGCACCGATGCTGGCTCCAGTTCCGACTATGGTTGTTTCGTAGGCGCCTCTTCGATTGACAGCGCTTCGCGGATTCGTGACATTGGTGAAGACCATTGACGGGCCTAGGAAAACATCATCTTCGCAGACTACTCCCGTATAGATGGACACGTTATTCTGGACCTTCACGTTTCTGCCCAACTTGACACCGGGTGAAACAACCACGTTCTGCCCCAGATTGCAATTTTCACCCAACTCGCAGCCTCCCATCAAATGGGAAAAATGCCAGATCTTGGTGCCATCACCAATGGTGCAACCTTCGTCAATAACCGCGGATTCGTGGGCGTAATATCCCATTACTTTCTAATGTATTCTTCAAACGCCTTGTGCTCTTTTTTGTAGAGCTCGTCCGGTGGAAGGCTTTTGAAATATTCGTAGGTAAGCTTCAACCCTTCAGCCCTGTTCACTTTCGGTTCCCAGCTCAGAATGCTTCGCGCCTTGTCAATGTTAGGCTGCCGTTGCGTTGGGTCGTCCACTGGCAATTCCTTGTAGATCACTTTTTGGTCGGTGCCGGTAAGTTTGATGATCTCCTCAGCAAAATCACCGATTGTGATCTCATCTGGATTGCCAATGTTCACAGGTTCGGCATAATCCGAAAGAAGTAGTCGGTAGATTCCTTCAACTAGGTCATCGACATAGCAGAAACTGCGGGTCTGACTTCCATTTCCGAAAACCGTTAGGTCCTCGCCTCTTAGCGCCTGACCGATAAATGCTGGAAGTACTCGGCCGTCATTCAGTCGCATACGTGGACCGTAGGTGTTGAAAATGCGGACAATACGTGTTTCCACTCCATGGTATCGGTGGTAGGCCATGGTGATGGCCTCTTGAAATCGCTTGGCCTCGTCATAAACACCGCGCGGCCCGATCGGATTCACGTTTCCCCAATATTCCTCAGTCTGAGGATGTACCGTTGGGTCGCCATATACTTCTGAGGTGGATGCGATAAGCATGCGCGCTCCTTTGGCCTTTGCCAAACCAAGACAGTTGTGTGTTCCTAACGAACCTACTTTCAGAGTTTGAATCGGGATCTTAAGGTAGTCGATCGGGCTGGCAGGAGATGCGAAATGAAGGATGTAATCGAGTTCGCCCGGAATATGAATGAATTTACTTACATCGTGATGATAGAATTCGAACTCTTTGAGTTTGAACAGATGTTCGATGTTCTTAAGATCACCCGTGATCAGGTTGTCCATGGCAATGACATGGAAACCTTCCTTGATAAACCTATCGCACAAATGCGAACCTAGAAATCCGGCTGCTCCGGTGATCAGTACTTTTTTCATCCTTTTGGGATTATGGTCTTTCTCCCTATGCTGTTGTAGTAGAATCCAAGTTCGCGCATCTGCTCAAGGTCATAGAGGTTCCTTCCGTCAAAGATCACCTTCTCGTTTAGCTTATCCGCCAGCACATCGAAATCAGGTGATCGGAAAACCGACCATTCGGTGGCAATGATCAACGCATCGGCATTTTCGAGCGCAGCATACTGGTCTTCAGCAAACGAAATGCTGTTGCCCAAGCGTTCCTTCACATTCTTCATCGCCTCAGGATCGTAAGCCGTCACCGTTGCTCCTGCTTCAAGTAGCTTTTCGATCACATACAATGCTGGTGCTTCGCGAATGTCGTCCGTATCAGGTTTGAAGGCAAGCCCCCAAACAGCAAAATGCTTTCCCTTCAGATCACCACCGAAAAAATCCTTGATCTTGGGTATGATGATGGTCTTCTGCTGTTCATTCACACGCATGACCGATTCCAAAAGGGCGAAATCGTAATTGACTCCTTGGGCTGACTTGGCAAGTGCCTGAACATCTTTCGGGAAACAACTTCCGCCATAGCCGATGCCTGGAAACAGGAACCGTTTTCCGATTCGTGTGTCCGTGCCGATTCCGATTCTCACTTTGTCAACATCCGCATCCAAAAGCTCGCAAAGGTTGGCAACTTCGTTCATGAACGTGATCTTGGTGGCAAGGAATGCGTTTGCCGCATATTTGGTCAACTCGGCCGATTTCTCGTCCATGAAAATAATTGGATTTCCTTGTCTGACATATGGCTTATACAGTTCTTCCATGATCTTTTCAGCTCGTTTGGAAGAGGTTCCCACCACCACTCTGTCAGGCTTCAGAAAATCGTCCACCGCAAAACCTTCTCTCAGAAACTCAGGGTTCGAAACCACGTCAAACTCAACGGTCGCGTGCTTAGCCACGGCTGCGGTCACCTTATCGGCTGTTCCGACCGGAACAGTGCTCTTGTCCACCAGCACCTTATAGCTCTTCATGATCTTGCCGAGGTTGTCGGCAACGCCCAAAACGTATGAAAGATCGGCAGAACCGTCTTCACCCGGAGGCGTTGGCAAAGCGAGGAACACGACCTGAGCCGATTCCACGGCCTCATTGAGGTCGGTGGTGAACTTCAATCGTCCCTGTTTGATATTCCGTTCGAAAAGCACATCAAGATGGGGCTCATAGATCGGCACTTCACCGTTCTTCATCTTATTGACCTTCTTTACGTCAATGTCAACACAGATGACATGATTTCCTGTTTCTGCCAAACAGGTACCGGTTACCAACCCAACATAACCCGTTCCTACTACTGCAATGTTCATTTTATCCTCCTTTTATGAATTCTAATACTTTTTCGATGACATAGTTCTGTTGGTCAACTTCCATTTCGGTATGAATAGGAAGAGAGATCACGCTGTCACACAATTTTTCCGTGACGGTGAACGACCGATCAGCATCGCCATGGGCAAATGCCTTCTGCTTGTGCAATGGAATCGGATAATAGATCATGGAAGGAACATCATTTGCCTGAAGGAATTCCTTCAAACTGTTCCTATCAAGCCCGTTCAACTGAATGGTGTATTGATGAAAAACGTGTTTAGAGCGAGCATGTCGGAACGGTGTGGTGATGGCGTCCACGTTTTTGAAAGCGCTATCGTAGGCATCGGCCACAGCAATTCTTCTATCTATGAAATCGTCCAAATGGTGCAACTTGACCCGAAGGACAGCGGCCTGAATGGCGTCCAATCTGGAATTGCATCCGACCACATCATGCACATAAAGTCTGCTTTGTCCGTGGGAAGCGATCATGGTTGCCAACGATGCCAATTCTGCATCATTGGTACAAATAGCACCTCCATCACCAAAGCATCCCAAATTTTTGGAAGGGAAGAATGATGTGCATCCGAATGCTCCGATGGTTCCAGATTTAGCGCTTCGACCGTCAGAGAAATGATAATCGGAACCGATGGCCTGGGCGTTGTCTTCTATTACATGGATACCATGGGCATCGGCCAATTTCATTAGCGCTTCCATGTCGGCACACTGACCATAAAGATGAACCGGTACAATGGCCTTCGTCTTGGGTCCAATAGCATCTTTTACTTGGTTAAGATCAATCGCGAACGTGTCAGCATCCACATCGACCATCACAGGCGTGAGACCCAAAAGCGCAATCACCTCTGCAGTGGCCACGTAAGTGAATGTTGGCACGATCACTTCATCTCCGGGCTTTAGGCCAAGGGCCATCATGGCAATTTGAAGAGCATCTGTACCATTGGCACATGGAATCACAAATTTCGAACCCAGATATTTCGACAGTTCGTCTCTGAAATTCTCAACTTCGGGACCACCGATGAAACGGGTGGATTCCATCACATCGAGCACGGCCTTATCAATTTGTGGCTTCAAACGCTGATATTGCGTTTGAAGGTCGACCATGGCAATTTGTTTGAATGTCGCTGTTTTGATTGGCGTATTTTTTTAGAGGCGGCAAATATAGCTATTTACAGGGGCAAACACCACGAGTTGTGGTCGCAGAACAGACCAAATCGAGATATGATC
>CAMCFW010000170.1 GCA_945874195.1 Chryseobacterium gleum | reverse complement strand
GCACGCCCTGCGCTTCCATCTCTTGGCAGAACTTCGGGAAATCGGGATAGGTAATAGAATCAGACCGCCATTCCCAGTGCAGCCGCGACCCGATGCTGGTCTTCTTCTTGCCTACCCAGTCCTGTATCCAGATGGCCGTGACGGGGTTGCCGTATGTCTTCGCGTCCTTTACCCGCTGGCGCACCACATCGGCCCCGCCCTGAATGCCGAGGATGGTGCCGTAGGTCCACTCGGGCAGTTCGGGCATCCTACCCAGATGGGCGGTAACCTTGGCGATGAGTTGCTTGGGTGAGTCAGCCTTCCACACGCGCAATTTCAGTTGACGGTCATGGACTTTGAAACTCACGCGGCCCTGCACAGACAAGTCCGCCTCGCTGAAACAGTCGTTCTCGATGAGGTAGGCCGTGTTGTCCGTGCCGATGATGAGCGGGATGGGCAGGTAGCTACTGAATTCGTGCCCGCCCGCGCCCACAAGGTTGGCGATGCCTGTGGCAGGGTGGTCGCCACGGCCGATGCCGTTCTCCTCGACCAGAAAGGGCACTTTCCTCCTGGTAAGTTCCACATGGCTGAACTGCTCACCACCACCGAAAAAACGAGTCTCCTTGGGAACCGGGAAAGAAAGTTCGGTCACCGATACCTTAAGGTCGATAGCAGTTATTACAAGCACCAACGCACTGTCGTTAGAACGAATGTCCCAGCTGGCGTGCGCATCTCGGCCTGAACCTTCATGCAACTGATGTTCAACTACTTTGAACGAACCCAGTTTGCCACGGTATTCTACGGAGGTAGGGGGGAAGTGGAGTTCCGTGCAGTTCAGGTAGGGCACTTCGCCCTTGAAAATGCTCACCTGGTCTCCCTCAGATCTCATGTTGAATTCCTGCGCTTGAGATTTGCAGCAAAGGATAAGCCCCAGCAACGTGAGTATGATGCGGCTTTGCACCATGATTTTCGCGTTGCTGCCCATACCTAAATGAATAACGAGTTTTCTCTTCATCACGTCCCCTCCGTTAGTGGGGAGCAGACAGAGCATGTACTTGTCCAGTGCCAGATCTTGGTTCTCCATCTTGGCGTGGTCACGGTACAAAGGGTCCATAGCGCGCACAACGGTTTCGGGCTTGGCCAAGGTGGCGATTTTTACCGCAAAATTTCAAACCAAGCACCAAAGTTGAAATATCGGAAAACTTTCCTACGAAACACTGAACCGCCACTTTGACCAGTCTTGACAGAGTCGGGCTATTTGTTTTACCTATAAACAAAAAGCCTCTGTAAATTATTGATTTACAGAGGCTTAAAACTTACATTGCGGTCCGGACGGGACTCGAACCCGCGACCCCCTGCGTGACAGGCAGGTATTCTAACCAACTGAACTACCGAACCAGTTTAGTGGGCTGCAAATGTAAATTATTTTGGTAAACCATCTAATCTCAGGTGGAAATTATTGTTTTAGCAATTCGTGCTCAATTCTGTCGATGCCGTTGATTCGATTGCAGGCCATGTTCTGTATGATCTGAATATAATAGGTTTCAGGAACAGAAAGACCGATCTCTGTCAGGTCAATGGTGAAGGATCGTTTTCTTGCTTCCACCAACGCATTCTCGGTCACGGTCAGTTCTTTCTTAAACATGGTGATGCCCGAAGATTTGCTCACAACCTTTAAATTGAAGAACAGTTTATCGTAGTCATAATTCTCATTGAAGGAAAGTTTCAAACGAAGCAAATGAGGAACCGAATCAGTTACGGTTACTCTGAAAAGAGGCATTTGGTCGGCCATCCAAACTCCACTGAGAAACGAATTCTTGCCCTTGTCATCGGTCGGAATCAGCTTCGTATTCTGAACCATCCTGATAGAGCCTTCCAATTTCTCTATGACTTCTGCATTCGAGTTTTCCAGATAGACAAGCACTGTCACTTTCTCTCCGTCATTGAGCAAAAGTTGCTTGATAACCCCATTGAAATTTGCGTCAAACACGAGGTGGTCTATCAGTGTGTCGTTGCCGATCACATAGTCGACACGTACGAATATCTTTCCGTTATAAGCTCCGGCCTTGTTCAGAAAGAATGAAACGTCCGCAATACATCGTGCTGGAGGTTGGTATGTTGCTGTAACGGCCTCCGTTGTCGACAATCGGTTGAAATCGACACCGAAGACAACCATGGTCTGAAACATTAACAAGAGCAGGGTTGTGAATTTCATCAAAGGAGTCTTTTTCGCTTAAGTAGATAGGGTAGAAGCACCTGATCAAATCCTTTAGAGATATCAGCTTCTACAAGATCTATACTGTATTGGCCGCATTTCAGTTTCAGGTCCTTTTCAAATTTCTTCATTGACGCTTGATAGGCATCGCGCACTTCTAGGGGGTTTAACTTAATCTCTTCCCCTGTTTCCATGTCAACGAACAGATAGGGCCGATTTTCGAAATCGAAATCCAGTTCCTTTTTCCTATCCGTGACGTGAAAGAGGATCACTTCGTGCTTATTGTGCTTCAAATGTTGAAGCGCATTCCAAAGATCATCCTGACCCTTCTCGGAATTTTCGATCATATCGCTGAAGAGGACCACCAGTGATCTACGTTTTAATTTTTCCGCTATCTCGTGCAATGCCTTTGCACCGGAACTTCGCTTTTTGGTTTGGCCGGACAGCGGAATAAGGAGCTTTTCCAGTTCAGTGAATATCAGTTTGGCATGCGTGGTGGTGGATCTTGTGTCCGTATGGGTCTCCACTCCATCAGCAAAAAGCGAAAGGCCGAATGCATCGCGTTGTTTCTTCAGCAGATGTATCAATGAGGCGGCTGCATAGGTCGAAAATCCGATCTTGTTCACATCCAACTCCGAAGCATTGTCCTTTACTGGAAAATACATGGAAGATGATGTGTCGATAACAATCTGGCATCGAAGATTGGTCTCTTCTTCGTAGCGCTTCACAAACAGCTTTTCCGTTCGCGCAAATAGCTTCCAATCGATGTGTCGGGTGGATTCGCCCGTGTTGTAGAGCCTATGCTCTGCAAACTCTACCGAAAATCCATGGAACGGACTCTTATGAAGGCCGGTAATAAAGCCTTCAACCACTTGTCTAGCAAGCAGTTCGAGTTTACTGAATTGTTTTACACGTTGACTGTGTAGTGAAATGCTGTTCATATAAATGGCACTGCCGTCTGGCTTCAAATATCGTGATTGACTTGAAGCACAGGACGGCAGTACTTTAAAGTTGTTGTGCCTGGGTCTTAGATCAAGGCGTCCAATTTGGCAGCGAACGATTGTTTCGGAGCTGCCCCAACTTGTTTGTCAACAATCTCTCCATTCTTAAAGAACAGGATGGTAGGGATGTTTCTGATTCCGAATTTGGCTGCGGTTTCCGGGTTGTTGTCCACATCAACCTTGCCTACTAGGGCTTTCCCATCGTAGTCTCCGGCCAGTTCTTCAACAATGGGCCCTACCATACGGCATGGTCCGCACCATACCGCCCAAAAATCGACCAGCACAGGCTTATCCGATTTCATTACCAATTCTTCAAAATTCGCATCTGTTAATTCTAATGCCATCTATCTATTGTTTATTTCTGTTAGTGTTCTTCCAATGCGTCAAAAGTAGAAATCCCGATTCGACCGCTTATCGTTCTGCCGACATTCATTTCAACATTACCTCAAATCCCAGTTTGTCGCGAATGTCGTAGACCAATTTCTGTTCGGGTCTAACTCTCATTTTTTTCGAGTGCATTTCCACGCTTGCACCTTTTCCGTTCATCACTCTGACATTCACTTTGCAACTGCCCGGATGTTCAAACAAGAAAAGGCGCAAGGCTGAAATGTTTTCCGTATTGATTTCTGAAAGCGGCATGGCGATGGTGATGCTGGTTGTCTTCTTCTCCAACACTTCGTTCAGAAGTTCAACGCTGTTCAGTTTGAACTCCTTTTCGGCCGGGGTACCTTCTGAAGGGTTCCCTCCCCATCTTTTTTCTTTCCAAATGCCTCTTATATATAGGAAGAATTCAACGTCCAGATACTGTCTGAACTTGGTGTAATCCTCGCCATAAAGGCGGAATTCCATAGAGCCGTGCTTGTCTTCCAGTTCAAAGATGCCGTAAGGATTGTTCTGTTTGGACATACGATGTTGAACCGAGGTTACAATCCCTGCAAACTTCAGTTCGCTTGGGTTTTTCTTTGCCTCTTCGGTTTCTAGCGATCCAAGATCAATGTTGCAGTGGCGCTTCATGGCCAACTCAAAATCGTTGAGCGGATGGCCCGAAATGTAAACCCCCACCACTTCCTTTTCGGCCTTCAGTTCTTGAATGTTGCCCCACTTTTCGCATCTCGGAATTTCCGGTTCCGGTAGCTTGACATCGGAAGCTTCTCCGAAGAGAGAAACTTGCGAACTGTTCTCAGAAGATTGGAAACTCGATCCGAATTTGATGGCCTTGTCCAGGAATGGTCCGGTTCCATCATCATAGAAATACTGTGCTCGGTGACTGTTTTCGAACGAATCGAAAGCGCCCGAAATGGCCAGACTTTCGAGGGCCTTCTTGTTGGCGGCCCTCAGATCGATCCGTTTTGTGAGGTCGAAAATGGAGCCGTAGTTTCCGTTCTGCTTCCGTTCGTTGATGATGGATTCAACCGCACCTTCTCCTACGCCTTTGATGGCGCCAAGCCCGAAACGGATCTCGCCTTTGGCATTCACCGCAAACTTGAATTGACTCTCGTTCACATCTGGTCCAAGAACGGGTATGCCCATTCTGCGGCATTCGTCCATGAAGAACGTCACCTTCTTGATGTCGTTCATGTTGTGCGTGAGCACCGATGCCATGTATTCGGCCGGATAGTTGGCCTTCAGGTAACCGGTTTGGAACGCTAATAGCGCATAGCACGTTGAGTGCGATTTGTTGAAGGCGTATTCCGCAAATTCCTCCCAATCGCTCCAGATCTTCTCAACAACCTTCAGTTCGTGGCCCCGTTCACTGCAGCCCTCAAAGAACTTGGGTTTCAGTTTCTGAAGGATGGAAAGGATCTTCTTTCCCATTCCCTTTCGCAGCAGGTCGGCATCGCCTTTAGAGAAGCCGGCCAGTTTCTGCGAAAGACGCATCACCTGTTCCTGATAAACGCAGATGCCATACGTTTCTGCCAGATATTCCTCCATTTCGGGCAGGTCATACTGAATCTCTTCTTCACCATGCTTCCTTTTGATGAAATTTGGAATGTACTTGATCGGCCCCGGTCTATAGAGGGCGTTCATGGCTATCAGGTCTTCGAACTTATCGGGTTTGAGTCCCCGAAGGAGTTTCTGCATTCCGGTCGACTCGAACTGGAACGTCCCGTTCGTATGACCTTTCTGATAGAGCTGATATGTTTTTTGATCGTCTAGCGCTATGGTGTCAATGTCGATGTCAATTCCGTGTCGGTCTTTGACGAGTATTATTGCGTCTCGAATGATGGTGAGCGTCTTGAGGCCAAGAAAGTCCATCTTCAACATTCCTGAAGATTCAACCACACTGTTGTCGAATTGTGTGATCGCCAGCTCAGAATCCTTGGCCATGGAGACCGGAATATGATTGCTTATGTTATCTGGAGTGATAATGACCCCGCAAGCGTGGGTTCCGGTA
>CAMCFW010000169.1 GCA_945874195.1 Chryseobacterium gleum | reverse complement strand
CCGACAGTCTGTGGGAGTTCGATTGGAGGATGCAAAGACCATTGGCATCCTCTTCAATGCAGATGGCGAAAAGGCGTTCAAACTGGTCAGGGAATTCTCTGAACTGCTTCGCGATGGCGGAAAGAGAAAGATAAAGGCACTTGGTTTTGTTCCGAAGGTTGAGGTAGCCTCTTTTCTTCAGACCAGTCAGGATTTCGATTTTTTCTCGAAGGAAGAGCTGAATTGGTATTTCCGTCCGCAGGGAGAAAAGGTATCGGGCTTCACCAAAGAATCCTTTGATATTCTCATCGACCTAAGAGTGGAACGGTTCATTCCGTTTCTGTTCTTAGTTGGTCTGTCGAAAGCGAAATTCAAGGTCGGTAGATACGGTGCAGGGCTCGAGGAGTTCTATGACCTGATGATCGAAGTGGACGACAAGACCGAACTTGAGTTCTTCATCACTCAGACAAAGCGATATCTGGATATGATCGACAGCGCAAGACGCACAACCAACTGATTACTCTTTATAGTTAAGTTGCATGAAAGACAAACTGAAAGGAACGGGGGTGGCCATGGTTACACCGTTCGATGCCGAAGGAAACATCCAGTTCGAACACCTGGAACGATTGACCGACCACATCGTGAGCGGTGGCGTTGAATATCTGGTAGTTCTTGGCACCACAGGCGAGAGTGTAACACTTGGTAAACAGGAGAAGGAAGATGTGCTTGATTGCATCATCAGGGCCAACGATGGACGTGTTCCCGTTGTGCTTGGGGTTGGTGGAAACAACACGAGCGAGGTCTGTGCGCAGCTGAACACTTTGAACACCACTGGACTTTCGGGCATACTTTCGGTGTCTCCGGCCTACAACAAACCGACTCAGAACGGTATCTACGCTCACTATGAGGCCATTTCATTTGCCTCCACGCTTCCAATCATCCTCTACAATGTTCCGAGCCGAACAAGTTCGAATATGACAGCCGAAACCACACTTCGCTTAGCGCACGATTTCGACAACATCATCGCCATGAAAGAGGCTTCTGGAAGTCTCGACCAATGCATGAAGATCATAAAAGACCGACCGAGCGGTTTTCTGGTCCTTTCGGGTGATGACAATTTCAGTCTGCCGCTTATTGCATCGGGAGGTGATGGTGTGATCTCGGTTGTTGCAAATGCTTTTCCAAGGCATTTTTCAGACATGATTCGAGCATCTTTGGCTGGTGATCTTGAAGCGGCCCGTAAACTTCATTACCGTCTGTTCGACCTTGTCAACCTACTATTTGTTGAAGGAAATCCTGGTGGAGTGAAGTGCGCACTCAGGGAATTGGGCGTTTGCGAAGAACACATGCGTCTGCCGCTGGTCCCTGTGTCAGATTCGCTTCGTGCCACGCTGTCAAAGCAGGTAAGGGAGATCTGACTTTAGTTTTCGTATCGATAGCTGGTCTCTGTCATGGGGTCTCCGGCCCATTTCACCACCACTTCCTTGGCTCCCGGGTATTTTATCGGACTTAGATTGAACCTCAACGTGTCTTTTATCAAACTTCTGCATGCATCGTTATCGTGGTTCAGATGTTCTAGTTCGATCACCGCTTTGGCCGGCAAACTTTTCATCCACGCACCAGAGAAATAGGCATTGAAACTGTGCTTTCCGCACCCTCCCGAATATCTGACAATAACTTCCAACACATCTCCTTCGGCCGACCATTTAAGTACGCTGAAATCAGGTGCTGCCGCTGGGCCTCTGCTTTTGTCAATTACAATTTCGCTGACCTCTTTTGCCTTTTCCGATTTCGTATTGCTTTCATTTGAAGTCGAATTTCCGCTGTTCTTGCAAGCTGAAAATAGAATGACAATGACCAGAAAGGAGATATGTTTCATGATAGGTGGTTAAGAGACGCTTAAGGATTGAAAAAAAGAATGGCCCCTTCGATAACTCGAAAGGGCCATTCTGCTTTGCTCAAACTCAATTTTTCAGATAGACGATCTTTTTGGTTGCCGTGCTTTCCGAAGTAAATACGTTCAGATGATATACGCCTTCCACCAATCCGCTTAGATCGATGCTGCTGCGGTCAAGGTTAGATGCAGCGACCCTTCTCACTTCCTGTCCGATCATGTCTGTAACGGTGAAGGTTAAAACACCAAGTTCCTTCGGGAAATCAACCATTATGATCCCTTCTGTGGGATTTGGGTAAATGTTGATTGCGGCTGCAAGTGCCAGGTCGTTGATGCCAACATTATTCCCGATCGTCACGGTTGTGGTGGCCTGACAGCCATTGGCGTCCGTTACGGTTGCAGTGTATGTTCCTGCATCCAATCCGGTTGCTTCCGCTTGATTTCCACCGCCATTTGTCCAAGAATAGCTGTAAGGTTGTGTGCCTCCAGAAGCCACTACCGTTGCGGTTCCGTTATTTCCTCCCGTCCACAGATTCTCATCAGTTCCGCTGCTCGAAGCAGTTGGCGTAGGGTTAACGGTGATGTAGTTGTTCTGAGAACTGCTGTTGTTTCCATTCGAGTTTGTGACCGTTAGACCTACATCGAACGTTCCGACCGTGTTGTAAGTGACGGTTGGCGTGGCTGCAGTGCTCGAAGCGGGAGACCCTCCTTCGAAGGTCCAAGCATAAGTTGCACCAGTGGTAGGCGTGCTATTGTTGGTGTAGGTGATACTCTGTCCTTTACAGAGTTCAGTATCGGGTGCTGTGAAGGCTGCAACTGGAGGAGTAACAACAAACGGTAGACAGAATTGCACCGACTCGTCATCTCCGAATTGCGCACCGTCACCTACCACATCGCCTTCAGGAGAAAGCAACTCATAGCTTCCGTTGCCAAATTGGCAGCAGATCCCATCACCATATTCATCGTAAATGGTGAAGGTATAGCAGCCATCAGCCAAGCAGGATGGTATAGTGTATTGAGTGTTGTTGCCGTACCCACTCCCCGAAGCAACCACGTTATTCGATGCATCTTCAATTTCCCAAGTAGTTTCATCCCCGTAGTTGTCTGTAACGATCACCACGTTCACTTCACCACCATCAACTATGGTGAAGCTCACAGAAACGGCATCGTTCGTAGCATTCAGATCGGTGCCGTTGTTGGCACTTGCAATGCTGAATTCCATAGTATGAGTTCCAGCAACAAAAGTTTGTGTTGGGAAAGTGATGTTCGCGGTTTGGTTGGTGGTCAGGTTTCCGGTCCAGAGGTAAGGTGTTTGGGCCACGTTGTCAATTTCCCAATTGATGGTGGCGGCTGTGAGGTTGTTCTGCCCTGCGTTCTTCAGAGTGAAAACAGGTGTGACCTCTGTGTCGCAGACAGTTGCATTGTTTTCAACTCCAGAAAGTCCATTCGCACCGGCATCAACTGTAACTGTTGGTTGATTCGGGTCGAATCCATCCAACGTGTTGGCTCCAGTGTTCTGTGGGTCCAGCCAATCGCGAAGTCGGGTAGAGGCACTGTTTCCATTCCAGCTCACGTTGAATTTTCCATAGTAATCGTCTATGTTATTGCTACAACTGGCCGTACCGCCATAAAGCTGCCCTATGATGCGATGGTTCTGATCGAATAATGGAGACCCAGAAGAACCCGGCTCGGTAGTTCCATCTTCCCAGTCGCCAATGTGCCAAGTGGTCGCACCTCCGAATGTGGCAGTGGTTGCGGGATCATTATCGAAAGAGATCTTTTTGATATCGCCAGAAGGATGATGAATAGCGATCTGGTTGGTTGGAGTGGTGCCCGAACGGTCCCACCCAGCATAATACACGTTATGCGATGCAGGCGGTGTTGAATTGAGTTGAAGCAGACCAAAATCAGAACCTGCATTGCTGGCCCTAAGGGTAGCGCCAGTGGTAATGAATCCACTGTTCAAGTTCGGTGCTCCTGCATTGGTGCAGCCAGTGCTTTCGTAGTTGAACTTGAAACTCCAGGTATTCAGGTTTCCACCCAAACAATGGTTGGCGGTCAGAAAATATGGAGTCCCGTTCTGAGCTGTGTTGTTTACCATGGCCCCTGTGCATGATCCCGAGCCACCCACAATGATAATGGCCACCGAACGCTTATCTACCTGCCAGTTGGCTCCTTCAGGGCAATTGATGTTATTGTTGCAGGCCCCGCTTCCGCCAAGTCCGCCTCGCGATTCATCGTAGTGGGCAAAAAGGTCGCGGTAGGCGTGTGTCACAGAAGCCAAAGCCAAAGATCCTTGAACTCCGAAAGGCTCATAATATTCCAAATAGACGAGTTCGCCAGGAATAGGAAAGGTGCCGAAACTACGTTCCAAGTTATTCTCGGCAGCGGTGTATGGGCCCAACACCTGCGTGTGGTCTTCATTATAAAGGTGAAAGAAGGCTCCTTCGGGAATGAAGAAATCATCGAATATGAAATTCAGCGAATAGGATCCGTTGGATCGGATGGCCAGTCTCCAAAGTCTTCCTTTTTTCAACTGCTCCCAACTTCCTGAGTTGTTCATGTTAAGGTCAACATCGATATTTTCTCCAAACTTATAAGGTCCGATCTTGGAAGCCATGTTGATCTCGTCTTCGGTCATCAGCGTGGCCACATCAAGGGCAGGCATTTCTACCAGCGCAACGTCTCTCGACACTTGGGTGTTGGTGAAACTGGTGGGCATTTGCTGCGCGAAAGCGAAGACAGAAACGGCAAGGAACGTAAAGAGTACGCAGAGTTTTTTCATTTGGATCTTTGGTTTGGTGATCGCAATGTATCAATTGATGGATAAGAATTTTGTCTTCGATCTACCGTTTTCTGGTCATAAAACCGGGAAATGGAACATTCAATTTCCTGGATTGTTCGCCACTTGCAAGCGTGAGTCAGTTTTTAGAACTCACCTCCTCCATCTTCCGAACCACCAGAGCCACCGCCATCGCCTCGGCCTCCTCGTTTCTTCTTCTGATTGAGTCGATAGGAGAAACTGAGCACGAATTGACGCGCACGCCATTGAAAATCGTTGGTGGAAACCAAGGTCGGGGTGTTCACTTCCCATCGCCTTCTGCGGGAATTGAGAAGGTCGCGGGCGCTGAATGTAATGGTGCCGTTTCCTTTCAAAACGTCCAAGGCCAGTCCGGCATCCCACGAATACATGCTCAAACTTCGGCCTTGCGGTGTGGCCTGAGGCGCATGATACATGAATGAGGTCTGGATGTCCAATTTCTTCCAAACGGTCCATTTGGTGGTAAATCGTCCATTGGCAGCAAAGGTCTCGGCATAAAAGAGTTGCTCTTCATATTTTCCGTTCGTCTTCGAATAATAGAGGTTGGCGTTCAGCGTGGTGCGCCACCATTTGAAAATGCTGTACGAAAAGCTTAGCTCCAGTCCGGCAGCATCTGAAGTGCTAAGGTTTACAGGGAAGGAGGTGATGATGCCCGTGGAATCAGCTCGGGCAATGTTTTCTATCACGCCATCGCTGTGTCGATAGTATATGGTGCTGAGGAGCGTTCCATTCGTCCATGTTTTCAGATGGCCAAGTTCTGCCGAATGTGTGAAAACAGGAAGGATGTTCGGGTTTCCAGCGCGAATGTTGCGATTATCTGACAGACTCATGAATGGAATAAGTTCGCGGAAACCTGGACGCCTGATCCTGCGGCTATAACTCAATTGCAGTGAGTTGTTAGAA
>CAMCFW010000168.1 GCA_945874195.1 Chryseobacterium gleum | reverse complement strand
CAGGAAGACGCAAGCCTGCAGGCCGAGAACTTCCGAAAGATGCTGCTGACCATGAGCAGCGACATCCGTGTCATATTGATCAAACTGGCCGACAGGTTGCACAACATGCGCACCCTCGAATCTATGCGAAGGGACAAGCAGTTGAAGATCGCTTCGGAAACGATGTACCTCTATGCCCCGTTGGCGCATCGATTGGGACTCTACGCGATCAAGACAGAGCTCGAAGACCTCTCTTTCAAATACCTTGAACCAGAACTGTATGACGAGATCGTTAGCAAATTGAAGGACACGCAACGTCAGCGTACGCGGTTCATCAACAAGTTCAGTTTCCCCATCATCAACTCGCTTAACGAGGCCAGAATTGACTACGAGATCAAGGGCCGAACGAAATCGGTGTATTCCATTGCCCGAAAGATGAAGACCCAAGGCGTTCCCTTCGAAGAGGTCTTCGACATTTTCGCCATCCGCATCATCACCAACAGCAAACCCGAGAACGAACAGACCGAGTGCTGGAAATCCTACTCCATCATTACCGATCATTATGTTCCCAATCCGGGAAGATTCAGAGATTGGATAAGCAAGCCGAAATCGAACGGATACGAATCGCTGCATACCACCGTGATGAGCGAAGGCGGAAAATGGGTGGAAGTGCAGGTAAGAAGCCGAAGAATGGACGATGTGGCTGAGAAAGGTCTGGCAGCACACTGGAAGTATAAGGAGTCCACCACAACCTCAGGCGGAGACACTCAACCAACAAGCACAGAAAGCGGCTTTGACGATTGGTTGAACCGTATCAGAGAACTATTGGAAAGTCCGGATCCGAACGCGATCGAATTCATCGATGATTTCAAACTGAATCTTTTTGCTGAAGAGATCTTCGTCTTCACCCCGACAGGCGAAGTGCGTACACTGCCGGCCACTGCAACTTCGCTCGATTTCGCCTTCGAGATCCATACCGAGGTGGGCATGCGTTGCATTGGCGCCAAAGTCAACGGCAAGCTTTATCCGCTAAGTCATAATCTGCAAAGCGGTGATCAGGTTGAGGTATTGACCAGCAACAAGCAACGGCCCAAGGAAGATTGGCTGGCGTTTGTGGTAACGGCCAAGGCCAAGTCGAAGATCAAGCAGGCTCTAAAAGAGGAAAGCAGAGCCATTGCCGCTGACGGAAAAGAGATTCTAGAGCGGAAGCTAAAGCAGATGAAACTGACGCTCGATCGCGACCTCACCAATAAACTACATAAGCACTTCCGTGTGCAGACCAGTCAAGACCTGTTCATCAAGATCGCCAAAAAGACGATCGAATTCAAGGAGATCAAAGATTTCATTGAAAGCACCAAGAACGCCTCGAAGTGGTATAACGTGCTCAGGAACCGCATTACAGGAACGTCAGCACCATCTCCTGTTGAAGAAGCCCCTAAGACAAAAACAAAGGATGGTGGCAAGGCCGATACCATCGTCATTGGCGATGCCAGCCAGAAGATGGACTATGTGATGGCCAAGTGTTGCAGTCCGATTCCCGGTGACGACATATTCGGCTTTGTGACCATAGGAGAAGGCATCAAGATCCACCGGACAAGTTGCCCCAACGCCATCAATATAAGAAGCAATTATGCCTATCGGGTGGTGCCTGCAAGTTGGGCCAGCAAAGACGACCACACTGCCTTTGCCACTGGCATTCTGATAACGGGCATTGACGATGTGGGACTGGTGAATTCCATCACCACGGTCATTTCCAAAGACCTCAATGTGAACATGAAAAGCATCGCTTTTCAGAGCCATGACGGGGTTTTTGAAGGACACATTCAAGTATTGGTGGAAGGAATCCATCACTTGAACAACTTGATCACGAATCTGAAAAAGGTGAACGGTATCAAGAAGATCGTTCGCGAAGATGACAAGAACAACTGATGGAGGTTATCGCCACAAATAGGAATGCCAAGTACGAGTTCGCCTTTCTGGATGAATTTACGGCCGGCATGGAACTGGTTGGAACTGAGATCAAAAGCATTCGGAACAAGGATGTGAGCATTTCGGAAGGCTACTGCGCATTCATAAACGAAGAACTCTACGTGCTTAACATGCACATTGCACCTTACGAGCAAGGAAGTTTTTACAATCACGAACCGAAGCGCCAACGCAAATTGCTGTTGAAGAAACAGGAGTTGAAGAAGTTGGGCGGAAAGTTGAAAGACAAGGGACTTACCATCATCCCTACTCGACTTTACATTTCTGATAAGGGCTTCGCGAAGCTGAATATTGCTTTGGCAAAAGGCAAGAAATTGCACGACAAGCGCGATTCCATCAAAGACAAGGATGTGAAGCGCGAAGTGGACCGCGCCTTGAAACGTTGATCCGGAATCTATATGTTCGGAATGAAAAGAGCGTGGTTCGAGCTCTGAATGACACCCCTAAACATTCAATGGTCGATTGCCTTGGTCAGATACCTGCGCATTGGTTCGCTGGCTTCGAAATGATCCATAATGATGGCCTGAAGGTCCTTTTTCAGAATGGTTTCGGCCGGAAGAGAAGCAAAAAAGTAGAATTGTTTATTGAGCAGATATGGCTGGCTCTTCGTAGCTTCTTTGAACTCCGGTGGCATCACCTTGTTCCTTTCTCCCCGCAACTCGCCAAATCGCGTGACGAATTCCTTATCCGCCAGTAAACGGTTTAGCTCATCTGAATTCTTCATGATGTAGGTCCGCACTTTTTGCAGAACATCCTTTTCGAGTTGATAGAGGCCGCTGTAAAACCGAAGATCCTCGGCACCCAATTGCAGGTACATTCCCGGAATCCCCATACCTTCCTTTCTTCCGCCAGGAGAAATGATCGCGCTCATGTGCATCTTATAGGGTGTTTTGTCCTTGCTGAATCGCACGTCATTGTATATCCTGAAAACCGAATCCTTGGCAGAACCAGCAAAACGTTTATCCGTGTTGGCGGCCTGATCAATGATGTCCTGCACAAAAGTGTGGAAAGGCTCCTTCACCGAAAGTTCGAAGCGCTTCTTGTTGGCCTGAAACCAGTCCTTGTTGTTGTTGGCCGCTAGGTCTTTGAAAAAATCGAGGTAATCTTTGGTGAAGTACATGCTAGAGAGTTGGGGTCAAATTGACCGGATGTGAATTCGCAAGACAATTTGTGAAAAATAAGGGAAGGTGAGAAACTGGATGGTGCAGTTCGAGAAAAACCCGGTGCCTAGAGGTCATGACCGTTGCCAGGTCTTCACTTGAATTCCTTCTTAATGTCCTTCATTACCCTTCCACCGGTGTATTTTGTCCAATTGTAAATGGCGCGTGCCCAATGATTCCGGAAGCCAGCATTACCCGCTGCTCCGATCAATCTGTGCTTGTATAGCACCTTTTTACTCGAAATGTCGAATATGATGAGATGACCAAAGCCTTGTTCCTTGATCTTGTCAAACGATTCCACCACAACCACCACCCCGATTCCGTCCTTATAGTCTGTCAATTGATATGCGTTGGGTGCGGCAAGCAATTCCACTTCTGGAATGCTGTATGACTTATTAATGACCAGTGATTTCACCTTCACCATGTCATTTACAAGGTCCACCACTTCGTAATCGTATTTCAGATCTGATATTTGAAGCGCTTTACCCCAATCGTACTTATCGCCCTCCGAGATCATCAGATTGTTCCATTTCTGAAAATATTCTTCCTTGATGGACACTGGATCTGTAAATCCTGCTTCTCCGATCATTCTGGCCTTACTGAAATCCAGACCGAACCAGATCACATCGCATTTCTCATCCAAAAAATCGCTCATGCTGCGCTGCGAAAAGCAATCGGCACTGCATAACATGAATATCAGAAACAAGACTGTTCTCATTACCTCATATTTTTTTATTCAAATGTAACGGCACGGTTCAATTGATGGCATCTTCTTGATGTTTGCTCTTATTGATTGATCTTGCGCCCGATTTGAACGGATTAAACCAACTTGCACTTGTCGAGTCAGGAACGCACATGATATATAAGATATTGCGAAGCGTAATTGGCTTCGTCCTGTTATTTCTGAACTCCAACATCGGTTTGGCGCAGCGTCCGAACGGTGGCCCAACGGGAGAAAGGCCAACAGGTAGACTATTAAAGGGAATTGTGGTCGATGAACTATCGAATCCTGTTCCCTATGCTTCGGTGACCCTTCGAACTTCAAGAGATAGCACTTTCTTGAGGGGAACGGCAACAGACCTTGAAGGTAAATTCGAATTGAACGTCCGACCTGGTAACTACGAGGTCACCGTTTCATTCATTGCGTATAGAGATTCCAAACAGAACGTTGACCTTCGGGAAGGAGACGTTGACCTCGGAAAGGTGCTTCTGCAACCCAAGACCGAACTGATGGACGAAGTGGTGGTGGCCGCCAAAAAAAGTTACATGGAACTGTCGCTTGACAAACGGGTCTATAACGTTGGGCAGGATCCGAACAATGCAGGAAGCAATGCTCAGCAGATCCTAGAAACCGTTCCATCTGTTCAGGTGGATGTGGACGGAACCGTCAGCCTGCGCGGAAGTACGAACGTGCGTATTCTCATAGACGGTAAACCTTCTGGACTCACAGGCATCAGTACGCAGGACGCGTTGCGACAGCTTCCCGGTAGTCTGATTGAAAAGATTGAGGTGATCACCAATGCATCGGCCAAATATGACGCGGAAGGAGATGCAGGCATTCTGAACATCGTTCTGAAAAAAGAAAAACGGTCGGGTTTGAATGGATCTTTTGAAGTGAACACCGGCTATCCGCACAACCATGGCGGCTCGGCCAATATCAATTATCGAAAAGGAAAAATGAACTTCTTCGGCAGTCTTGGTGCCCAGTATAAGCAGAATCCGGGTGGGGGTCGCTCCTATCAGCAGTTCATTCTGGAAGACACCACCTTTGCTTACGAACGCATTCGAAAACAGGACCGCGGAGGAGTTTCGGGCAATGCACGCTTCGGCATCGATTATTTTGTGAACGAAAAGACCAATATCACAGCTTCCGGACTCTACGGAAGAGTTTGGAACGAGAACAATTCTGAACTCAACTACACCGATATTGATGAGGCCGGCATCGTAACCCAACTGGTTGAACGAACAGAAGAAGAGATCGAGAACACCCAGAACGTTGAAGCAAACCTGAACTTCAGGCGCACATTCAAGATCCCAGATCAGCTGTTGACCGCTGATTTTCGATGGTTTTTAAGCGAAGGCCTAGAAAATGCTGATCTGTTTGAACAAGGCAATAACTATGACCTTACCCAACGCACCAATAACCTCGAAAACGAACGGAATTGGCTCTTTCAAACCGATTATGTTCATCCGTTCAAAGACAAGTTCAAACTTGAAACAGGGCTTAAAGCCACGCTTCGTAGATTAGACAATAACTATCTGGTTGAGCAACAGAACGATAGTACCATGGAGTGGGAAACACTGAGTCAATTCGACAACAATTTTATTTTCGATGAAAATGTTTATGCCGCTTACCTCATGGCCAGTGGCAAGCTCAAAAGGTTTTCGATGCAGGGGGGCTTGCGAATGGAATATTCTGATGTGACCACCGAATTGAGAAAAACCAACGAACGAAACAACAGGAAGTATGTCA
>CAMCFW010000167.1 GCA_945874195.1 Chryseobacterium gleum | reverse complement strand
CCAACAGTTCATTCAGTCTATCAAACCGATACTTCGAATCCGAATCTGTAATATTCTTCAGATTGATCGGATCATTCTTGAACGTCTCGCTCTGATAGTGATTCGTGCATGTCAGCCGACCGCCTGTAGGATGAAAAATGTCTGTCCTATCAGGCGATTTTTCAATAACGGCAGCAGCGTGGTCTTCAGCCGAAGCAACAAGAATAGATTCTGACACAAAGGTTTCCCTCGACCTTGCAATGGCATAGGCCTCGTCAATGGTGCGCGCATATTGCAGAATCTCCCTTGCCAAGAGCGAAATAGGCGTTTTGGCCCCATTAGGTACCGCGCTTTTGGCCGCGTTCAGCGTCACAGTCAGTCCGTGCTCGTTCATGCCCGAAACCACACCCATGAACCCGGCCCACGTGATGCTGGCAAAGGCATATCCGCTATCTGGTTTCACGAACAGAATGATCTTGTCCTTGGCGAAATCATCGCCCATGTAGAAATCGAAATTCCGACCAACGATCAACGAGGAATCGGCACTATGACCGTCCCATACCGCGAAGCTGCTGCAACCAACGATGCTCAGGTCCTGAAGCGCGTGACCTATGTCGTGCGCTGCATGATAGTTGAGAATGCGGCTGTATTTGTTGCCAATGAAATCAAACTTATCTGCAAACGACTGCGACACGCCATAGATCTCCTGCTGCAACTCCACCGAAACATGTTCGGGCAAGTTCCGATTGAAGAAGACTACGCCATATTTCAATGTCTTTAGAAACCATTCGGACGGAATGAGTTTACGGATCTGTGCCACAAAGCTCTCCTCCTGCGAAACGATCTGCGCCTCAGCAAGCCGTCCGAAGATCAATCCGCGTTCATAAGGCTCACCTTCAATATAGGCTTCCCAAATTCCGCTTTTGTTCTGCCGATACCAGCATCCGTTCAATTGCCTGACTCCATTTTCAATGGACACCTGTTCCTCACTTACCGATACGTCCTTGACCGATGGTGGATCGAGCGACAAAGAGAAAAAGACCAATTGAAGGCCGATCCACCCTCCAATTACGAGCACGGTTATGGAAATACCTATGTTTCGGATCAACTTCATTCAGGGTGGTCGAAGTTAAAGGGTTCTGTTCGATGTAACGACCGTTTGAACTAGTTACTTTTGGCGCCAGATGACCAAGAATCAAACGAATTTGAATACCATGAAGAGTTGGATCAATATTGCCAAGGACAGCGATTTCAGCCTGCATAATATTCCCTTCGGCATATATTCCAATAGTGGAATGCCGAAAGCCGCTACCCGTATAGGAGAAACAGTGATTGACCTCGATGTCCTTCACAAGGCTGGGCTTTTTGCGGGCCTGAACCTTCCTGAAGAAGTCTTCGCGCAGCCCATTCTCAATGATTTCATCTCCCTCGGAAAACCTACCACCAACGCCACTAGAAAGCGCATTCAGGAGCTTTTCGCTTCAAACAATGGCGAATTGCGTGACGATGACGCGCTTTGCGTTGATGCCATTCTCTCGGTGAAGAATGTAAAAATGCATCTGCCCGTTCGGATAGGTGACTACACCGATTTTTATAGCAGCCGCGAACACGCCACCAATGTCGGAATCATGTTCCGCGACCCGGCCAACGCCTTGCTTCCCAATTGGTTGCACATTCCTGTTGGCTATCATGGCCGTGCCTCGTCTGTGGTGATAAGCGGAACGCCCATTCATCGGCCCAAGGGACAGACCAAGGCCGATGATGCCGAATTGCCGACATTCGGGCCCAGCCGTCAGCTCGATTTCGAACTTGAAATGGCCTTCGTGGTCGGAAAACCAAACGCTCTTGGCTCATCCATTCCGGTCGAAAAAGCCGAAGACCATATTTTCGGAATGATCATCTTCAATGATTGGAGCGCGCGCGATATTCAGAAATGGGAATATGTGCCGCTGGGCCCATTTCTAGGCAAGAACTTCGGCTCTTCCGTCTCGCCTTGGATCGTTACACTGGAAGCTTTGGAGCCGTTCCGAAGCCCTGGTCCAACACAGGAGCCAGAAGTACTACCCTATTTAAAAGCGAATAAGGAACATAACTTCGAAATAAATCTCGAAGCCATCATTGAAACCGAAAGTGGCATTTCGAAAACGGTCAGTAATTCGAATTTCAAATACATGTATTGGAGCATGGCGCAGCAATTGGCGCATCATACCATCAATGGTTGCAATATGAATGTTGGAGATCTATGCGCTTCGGGAACCATCTCGGGCCCTACACCCGAAAGTTATGGCTCCATGCTCGAAATTTCATGGAAAGGCACGAGGCCGGTTTCGATGCCCGATGGCACTGAACGTAGGTTCATTTTAGATGGGGATTCCGTCATCATGAAGGCCTACTGCGAAAATGATGGAAACCGTGTAGGCTTTGGAGAAGTGAGAACCAAAGTGCTTCCAACGATTTAGGTCATAAAAAAAGCCGCTGATGAGCGGCCTTTAGAATCCTAACATTCGCTCCGCCCTCAATCAAAGAGAGCGAAAGCCTGTTCTCAATTTGTCCTTCCAGAGATGCTATCTATCGGGGGTGCTGGCTTAACTGAAATGCTGTCAATTGAAGGCTGAATTTTTACACCAGAGATGCTATCTATAGGGGGTACTATAGGCGTAGGCGGCTTCTTTCCACAGGAAACAATTGTAACGGCAATCAACATAAGGGCAATCACGGAAAGGGCATTTAGTTTTTTCATGTTTAAAGATATTATGGTCGGTTTGCCTGCAAAACTACCAAAATGAGCGCTGCATGAACTCGAGACATTCCAATAATCAAAATAAAAAAGTCGCCTTGAGAAGTTATTGTTTTCCATTCAATTTGAAGATTTGGTGCCGGACAATTGAATGAACCAAGGCCAGTAATGGACAAAAAAAAGCCGTTCCAAATTGGAACGGCTTTTCTTTTAAGGTGGTGACCTAATTACTCAGCTGGAGTTTCAACAGCAGCAGCAGTTGTATCAACAACTTCTTCTACTACTGGTTCTTCAACCACTTCTTCAACTACAACCTCTTCAGCTGGAGCTTCTTCTGCGGCAGGAGTTGAGCAAGCAACGAAAGCAGTAAGAGAAACAGCGATCACTGCATTAAGGATAAGGGTAGATTTTTTCATGTTTTTGTTAAATGAGTTTTGGTTTATGAGACGGTCAAAATTATCGATAATCACAGGATCCTGTTACTCCGTGTTAATAAGTACAGCGCAATTTGAGCTAAAAGCAGCCATTTTAGCTTCAAAATGTTTTTCAACACACCATTTTGAATACTAAATAGAACTCGCCTGCGTTAGGCCCATCATGAAAGATACATTTGTGAAGGCCACATGATCTGGATAAAACGGATTGCCATATTTTTCGTGTTGCTGATAACCCTTATGGCGTTGTCGGTCGGTCTTATCACTTGGCGATATTCTGACACCATCAAGCAATATGCGCTTGACGCTGTTAAGAATAACATAACCACCAAGGTATCATTCAATGAGCATGTCGATTTCACGCTCCTGAAGGATTTTCCAATGGTGTCAGTAGAGATCAAAGACCTCATGATCCAGGATTCGTTCAAAACCGATACACTCTTGGATGTGAAGAAGGCCTTCGTTCAATTCGACATATTCAAGATCATAAGGAATGAGATCGTTGTAGAAGGCATTCGCCTTGAAGATGGATTTGTGAGGGTGAAACGGAATTCTGCATCGAAATGGAATTTTGATGTCTGGGACAAGGAGGCGGCAAGCGACCCTTCGGCCAAGACCGATTTCTCAATTGAAGTCTTAACGCTGCAACAAATTCAGCTGGTGTATGATGACCGTGTCATTGACCTCAATGTTCAGTTCTATTCGGAAAGATCTAAGCTGAAAGGACGATTTACGGATGATGTGACCAAAATTGCAGTGAACCTGAACGGCTTTCTGCAAGAGCTTTCTACGGCCGGAGACAAACGCATAAGCGAACTTCCCCTGAGTCTGGCGGCCAGTTTGAACATCAACACACTAAAGAGGGTCTACACGATTGAGCTTGGAAATGTCATTCTGGCCGGCAACGAAATGGTGATAGATGCCGAATGGAAACAGACCGATGGCATTACGTTGTTCGATCTCAAGTTGAATGCTGAGAAGATAGAACCCTTCGTTCTGTTGCCGCACCTCTGGCCTCAAATGCCCGAAAATATCCGCATGCTGCAGCTAAAAGGAGAAGCCGACCTTAATCTGACACTCAATGGCCCGTTCACCAAAACTCAGGGGCCACAGTTGAATGCTACGGTCAGTATGAGCAATGGCGGGTTACTATTTCAAGAAGTGAACGTGTCTGACCTCAATTTCAATGGAACTCTCTTTATGCAGGACATCAAGCGTTCGAAGGCGATGCAGATCAAGTTTGATTCGTTCGATCTGAAAACCCCACAAGGAACAGTTAGCGGTAAAGCTGTTCTTACCGATCTGAGCCAGCCTAAACTCCGATTGAACTGCACCGGAGCTTCTAGATTGGAAGAGGTGATTGCCGTGGCCGGAATAGCAAACGAAATGCAGGGCAGCGGTAACATATCGTGGACCATTGTTTTCGAAGGTCCCTTGGGTACCGATTTTCACACCACAGTGAACGAGCTCAAGCAGATGAACTGGTCGGGCACGGTGCTATTGGATGATGTGGATGTAAAGTTCAATGGAGGCATTCCTCAGATACAGGACCTGAAGACCACTGTGAACATGAGGTCGGGTAAAACTTCGATAACCGAATGTTCCGGTCAGATAGGTCATTTGATGTTTGACGGTGAAATGGATGTTGCTAGGCTGAGGGAATTACTCTCAGAACCTGACACAAAGGTGGAACTGACGGGAAGTATTCACTTCGGTGAACTTGACATCCGAAAACTTCCAGAAGAATGGCAATTTTCGAAAACAGGAAACGACAAGGAATCGGCACCCCGACAGGTCTCCATCAACGTGTCAACCGCTATCGACAAGGTGATATACAACGATTTTTCGGCAACCGAAGTGGCAGGGAAAATGACGGTGAACAATCAGGAACTGATCGTCACCGGACTGACCTTCAACGCGTTGGATGGGAAGATCTCTTCAGAACTGAATTACAGTCCGGTCGGAACAGGTTCGGTGCTCAGGATCAACGCCAAGTTGCGGAACATAGACATGTCGAGGGCATTGGCCGAATGGAACAATTTCGGTCAGAAAACCATCACCTCCAAAAACCTGAAAGGGCGAGCATCGGCAATTCTGAACGCAGAAATACCACTCGATAAGGACAATCAAGTGATCAGGGATGGTCTGAAGGTTCTGACCGATGTGGAAGTGACAGGCGGAGAACTTATCCAGTTCGAACCATTGCTGGCCCTGTCTAAGTTCATTAGCGTTGAAGAACTGAACAACGTGCGTTTCGACACCCTGCGAAATCAGATCAGCATAAGCGACAGCAGATTGACCATTCCTCGCATGATGGTTTCCAGCAATATTCTGAATGTGGAAGTGTTCGGGCAGCACGGTTTTGATCAGGAAATGGACTACCACGTCAATCTCTTGTTGAACGACCTGCTGAGACGCAAGGCCAAACGACAGGAAACATTTGACGGACACG
>CAMCFW010000166.1 GCA_945874195.1 Chryseobacterium gleum | reverse complement strand
TTCTTTTCTTGAACCTCTTGCCTTACAGTAAGCACTTTCACGTCATCATGTCTGTGCCCAACGTATTCCTCAGCCGCTTGGGCCCAATGACCAAAATGAACAACATGGAGGCTGTAACAAAAGAGGTCAGATTGATGATGAATCCTGACCTGGCGTTCGCTTCGCCTGCCGAAGGAGAAGTTGCGGCTGCACCAAGCCGATTCGGCATTAAAGACGTGGAAGATGTAGGTTGGAACAACTATGTTGATTCTTTGGCCTGCACACACTGCGGCAGATGCACATCGGTCTGTCCGGCCAACATAACAGGTAAATTGCTTTCACCTCGCAAAATATTGGTCGATACCCGTCATCGAATGGAGGACAAAGGTCAGCAATTGGCAAAGGACGCGTCTTACGATGACGGAAAGTCATTGGTAGGCGACTACATCACCAAAGAAGAACTTTGGGCCTGCACCACCTGCCATGCGTGTGTTCAGGAATGTCCGATAAATATTGATCACGTATCGCTCATCATGGATATGAGACGATATCTGGTAATGGAAGAATCGGCCGCTCCGGCTTCGCTGAACGGCATGTTTTCAAATATTGAAAACAACGGGGCTCCTTGGCAATTCTCAATGGCAGACAGAATGAATTGGGCTGAAAATATTGTAATAAGAAACTGATGGCTGAAGAAACAACACAGATCAAAGTACCTACCATGGCCCAATTTGCGGCCGAAGGAAAAGAACCTGAGATTCTCTTTTGGGTAGGCTGTTCGGGTGCTTTTGACGACCGATATCAACGAGTGACACAGGATTTTGTAAAGATCCTAACCAAAGTTGGCATCAATTACGCGGTTCTTGGAACGGAAGAAAGTTGCACAGGCGATCCTGCCCGTAGAGCAGGAAACGAGTTTGTGTTTCAGATGCAGGCCCTTCAGAATATAGAAGTGCTGAACATGTATAACGTGAAGAAGATCGTTACCATGTGTCCGCATTGCTTCAACACGTTGAAGAACGAATATCCTGAACTGGGTGGAACTTACGAAGTGATCCACCACTCAACACTGCTGCAAGAATTGATCGATGCAGGCAAAGTGAAACTGACGGACGCCACTTCATTCAAGGGAAAGAAGATAACCTATCACGATTCGTGTTATCTGGGAAGAGGAAACGACATTTATGAAGCGCCCCGAAAAGTGTTGGAAGCACTGGATGCTGATCTGGTTGAAATGAAAAGAAGCCGAAGTTTCGGGCTTTGCTGTGGTGCCGGTGGTGCTCAGATGTTCAAGGATTCTGAAAAAGGACGTAAGGACGTGAACGTGGAAAGAAGCGAAGACGTCATCGAGACCAAAGCCGATATCGTGGCCACCGCCTGTCCGTTCTGCATGGTTATGATGACCGATGGAATGAAGCATTTCAACAAGGAGAATGATATTGAAGTGAAAGACCTTACCGAGCTTGTTGCTGCTGCGCAGAACTTATAATTCCTGTAGTTATTGAGTTTATATTGAGAACAGAACTTACCACTTTCAGCGGATTCGCGCCCAATTCACGCACTTGGGTGTATCAGGCATCGCGCAATTTGAGCAAAGCAGAAGTGGAAGAAGTTCTAACCCTTGCCACCGGATTCGCAGTTGGTTGGAAAAGTCATGGTGCACCACTAAAAGCCGCTGCTGATGTGCTCTACGATCGGTTTTTGGTGATGATGGTGGATGAGGATGCAGGTTCGGCCAGCGGTTGCAGCATAGATAGTTCCGTGGCACAGATCCGCTCCATTGCACAGAAACTGAACATCGACCTGTTCGACCGCCTCAATCTTGCTTATTTGAATTCGGACGATCAATTGGAAACGGTTCATGCCAACAGCATTTCCAAAGCGTTCGAGCATGGTGCGCTGAATGAAGCAACCATCGTTTTCAATAACATGGTCACGTGTAAGACTGAACTTGAAACCGGTTGGCGGATCCCGCTTTTGGAAAGTTGGGCAGGGAGTAGGGTGAAAGTGGTTTAGACTTCTACCACTTAAAAATATCCACCATCTTTTCTGGCCGTTCTTCTATGCGCCAGTCGAAGCCTTCCAAACGCATTTCATCAAGTTTGATGAGGCTTAAGGGGTAAAGTGTGGCATCGGGCTGGGTGAGGAAAGTGATGTCCTTCACCTTATTGTTTTCAATTTTAATGATGAGATTGCTGGCCTTGGCCTTGTTCACATTATCGGGTTCGCCACCATCTTCGCCTGCAAAATAGATGGTTTCGCCATTGCCTTCCACGTAAACTCGCGTGAGTTTCTGTTCCACAAAATAGCCCGTCATATCCCGTCCTTTTATTTGATTGAACATGGCGCTGTCCTCTTCCGATATGATGAGGGAATTCTCTTTCATATAGAGTCTGTCGATCTTCCCGTTCCGGTTCTGTATCCACATACTGTCTGCAGTAAGTTGGTTCTCATCTGACCATAGGATCGGGTCGCGGTACATTCGGATTGTGCTATCGGCATACGAATACACCAACGAATCGCACTTGCCGCGCATATCAGGTTTAAAGAATTTGGAGTGATGGAAGGCGAATAGGATCCTTCGGTCGATGAGGGTGTCCAAGATGCTGAGCAAGGTGTCGGCATGTAAAAAGAGCGAATCTGAGCCCATGTCCTGTATCATCACGGCACTGTCGGTCATCAGCACCATGTCGCCAAGCTCGAAATACTTCGCTTTTTTTCCGGTCAGCAGAATGTCCTGTGTGGTATCGGCCACTACAACATTTCCAATGGCCAGACCATAGCCGTGGCGCTTGTTGTAATAAAGACTGTCTCCCTGTATGGATTGATTTTCGCTGAAAACAGTTGCCTTTTTGCTGAATTGGGCGATGTTCAACTCCGTGTCGAACCACCCGAACTGACAAAGTATCGTGTTCTTGTCATTCACGATTTTTGTTGGCCCGAGAAAGAAGGCCACCTCGGTCTGGGTGTTGTAGCGCAGGGTGTCTGTGTTGATCGTGTAATCTTTGTTCACCAACACCACATCATCTTTAAAGAACATTTCCTCCATGGTGCTGTAATAGCGCCCCATCCTGCTGGTGAGCGTGTTCTCCTTGTCTACGATCTTCCCGCCCGTGTTATACCAAGCCTGTTCGGCGCTCATGTCGTAATCAAGTTTCTGAGATGTCAGGGTCATCTCGCGGTCAATAAGGGTCACATTCCGCTTGGCCTTGGCAAATTCTGTGTTGCCATCGTAGTTCAGTTCTTGGCAGAATAATTTGATGCTATCACCCTTGTTAATTCTGACTCTCGAATATGCATCCATACTGTTGTTCTCGTAGAGATAGGCGCTATCGCAGTACATGATGGCGCCCTGATGTTCAAAGATCACGTTGCCTATTAGCCTCTTTGCCTTGTGCCCAAGACTTTCATCGTATTCCAACACTTCTGCATTGCGCAGTTCAATGCGTTTTTTGTTCTGTTCCTGCCCGAAGCATGAAAAGGCCACAATAACCAGAAGGGATAGAAGCGTTGAACGGCAGCACATGGGCGCCAAAGTTAGCTGGCGTGATGCCTTTCGATGGTTGCTTTCCAAGAAAGATACATGGCATTGAAATGCGTGAGGCATTCGGTCAGAAAAGTGCTGTCGGCCAACTTTTGAAAATTGGCAAGATTTCCGATCTGATCGATGGTGATCTTGTACGATTGCTCCATCGGTCCGGCCTCCAGTTTGAGCGTATACTTTTCGTTATACTCAAAAATGGTGATGGTGATGCTGGGATGCGGTATGCGACCTACTACTCTCATTTTTTGGTGAATCGGATGCGCCCGCTAAAACTTCATCACGATCTTGGCATTGATGCGCCTTGCGGTCAGGTAATTTGGAACGGCATATTGTCGATTGGTGATGTCAGATATCCACAGGTAGCTCAATGTGTTGTTGGTGCCCAAAAGATTGAAAACCTCGAAACTTATCCAAATGGATTCGAAGAATTTGAGTGGATTTTTCGGGCCAACGAATTTCTTTTTTTCGCCCAAAAGCATGTATGAGAATCCGATATCGACCCTACGGTAGGGCGGAATGCGAAGTGTGTCGCGATAGCGGACATAATCTGGTGGACCAAAAGGCATTCCTGAACCGAAGACCAGATTCAAATGCATTTTCAGCGAAGGGAGTTTCGGAACGTAGTCTTGGAAATAGAGGGAGAAATTGACGCGTTGATCGGTCGGTCTTGGAATGAATCCGGGTTCGATCCTAAGACTGTCCGTAGGGGTTGAATTCTCCATTCCGTAGGTGATCTTTTCTCCATCCGAATTGTAATAATCGTAGTAGAAATCATCTATGATGTCTTCCTGAACCGTCATCACCGACATGCTGGCCCACGACTCAATGCCACTCACAAATTCACCGTTCACCTTCAGGTCCAATCCGGTAGCATACCCACGGGATTTGTTATCCGCGTAGTATCTGATTCGCACGTTGTCAATTTCGTAGGTCACAAGATCGTTCAGGTATTTGTAATAAACCTCGGCCACAACCTTGAACGGTCTCCTCCAGGCCTTGAAGTTGTAATCCATGCCCAGAACGGCATGATAAGATTGCTGGGCACGCACATTCTTGTTCAATTCTCCGTTCAGGTCGCGCAATTCGCGGTAAAAAGGAGGCTGATAATAAAGACCACCCGAAACGCGGAAGATCATATCGGTCTTTTGCCATCGTGGGTCGAATGAGTAATTGACCCTTGGTGTGGCAAAGAACTGTTTGTTCACATCCCAATAATGGAATCGGATGCCTGCCGATAGACGATGCTTGGATGTGTCTGAGAACATCCAGGTGTTCTGAATGAACCCTGTTCCACGATTGCTACGGAGGTCTATTCTGGTCTTCAACACTTGAAATACTTGCAGCTCATTCGGATTCAAAGGCAACGAGAATCCTGAGGAATCGATCATGTTCCATTCGTTCAGGCGGTCGGTGATGGATTCGTATTGATACTTAACCCCCCAATCTAGAATGCGGTGTCCATCAAACCATTTTCCTAAGTGATTCAGCGAGAAGACATTTGCCGTAAGGTAATTCCGAGCGTGATCCAGAAACGTTCCGATGCCTCGGTTGAAGGCCACTTCGCCCAGATTGTCAGATCCGAAATTGTTGTCCAATTGCCCTAGAAAATATTGGCCCTGCACATCGAAAGTTTCAGTTTCGTTCGATCGAAAACCGGAAGCGATGAGTTTCAGTTTTAGTTTAGGGTCGGGTCGATATTCCGTGGTCAAGGCTCCGAGCATGGTCTCAAACTTATTGACCTCCTGCCCATCGAAATAAACCGTGAATCGAAGAGCTTCGCTTATGGTTCCGAAGTCAGTTTCACGATTTTCTGGAATGAACTGATACCGGTTGCTGGCATAGTTTGCTAAAAAACTGACGCTCCATTCTTCGTTAATGTCAAAATTCAACAGTCCCTGAACATCCATGAAAGCAGGACGGTATGAACCATCGGTGTCCAAGCTGCCCAAGATATATTGCCCAGATCGATAGCGGAATCCTCCCAGATAGGAGAAACGATAATCTTTCGATGAGCCTTCGATATGTACGGAGCCGCCAAGAAGGCTTCCCGCAAGACTGGCTGCAAACTTCCGCGGCCGTTTATATTTCACATCCAGAACAGACG
>CAMCFW010000165.1 GCA_945874195.1 Chryseobacterium gleum | reverse complement strand
CTGCCATTATTGTGATGCTTTCAGGAGCATACGGTGCGGTTTCGGTTCCTGTGGCGCGGTCGTATCCGAAAACGGGGTCTTCGATGGTGGTGGAGCGGATGGTTGTAGGTACCGATCCGTTGATATCGCAAGTAATGTCCGCGATCACTTTCACCTTGAATTCGGGAGAGGCCACATCTTCTTTCGTGAAGAAAAGCGCACTCCGGTTGTCCCAGAAATGGGCCGAAATGTAAATGTCGGCCACTTGAGCGAATTTTTTAAAGGTGTTTTTCCAGATGGTGCTGTCATTAATGAATTCCTGAAGGTCTGCCGGTGGCTTGCCGTTGAGCTCGTGATAATCGAGCAGATCCGCATTGCAGTAGACCGGTCTGTTGAATTGCGAGTTCAGAAAATCGGCAATGGAAACCTCGGTAATGCCTGCGGCCTTCATGGTTTCTTTGGTGCCATTGGCCACTTTTCCGCCCCCAGATATGATGATCTTGATATTGGGAAGGTTCATTTTTTGCATTTCTGCTGCCATTTCTCCCATATCGTGGCATTGGTGGGCGGGCTTCAGATCGAAGGTTCTGTATCGTTTTCCGTAGGCCATCAGTGCGTTGTAAGAACCAACGATGCCTGCATATCGGCCAAAACCGAGCACGCGCACACCGTTCTTGTAAGTTAAGGTCTCGTAGTCAATGAGGCGGATGTGCTTCTTTAGAACATCTTGAAGTAGGGTTTGATTGTGAGGCTGCTTTTTAATTGTGTGAGAAAAGAAAAGCATGGTTTTGCCTTGTGCAAGCATGTCGTATTTCACCTCCTTCACTCCGAAGATGATATCGCAGTTGCTGACATCGTCAACCAATTGCGCACCCACATCGGCATATTCCTGATCGGAAAAACAGCGAACGGAACTGCGTTGCACCAGAATTTCCAAGGCGGGATATTGTGCTTTGAGCTGCTGGCAATGCGAAGGAACGAAGGGGGTGCGTTTGTCGGGCGGGGTCTTGCCTTCTCTGATGATGCCTATTTTCATGTCGCAATATTAGGGCTTTAGGCGAAGTGGAAATGGATGGCGATGACGGTTACCTCGGTGCCGTGCGTTAGGGATCGCAGCGGAAATACTTTCTGCCTTTCTGGGCAAAAAGATTGGAGCGAAGAGCCCGACCCCGATCTTTCATCGGGGGAACGCCCAAAGAATATTGGTGAACATGGGGTACTTTTGAAGGCTATGCAGGAAGAATTTTTTGAGCGTTGGACATTGGCGAATGGGATTCGTTGTATCCACAAGGAGGTGAATTCGCCAGTCGCGCATTTGGGGTTCTTCATCAACATGGGCTCGCGCGATGAGTTGCCTGACGAGCACGGACTGGCACATTTTATTGAGCATACCATTTTTAAAGGGACGCAAAAACGCAAGGCCTACCATGTGCTGAGCCGAATGGAGGACATTGGAGGGGAATTGAACGCCTATACTTCGAAGGAGGAAACAGTGGTGCACGCCACCTTTTTAAATGAGTTTTATGAAAGGGCAATCGAGCTTTTCAACGACATTATTTTCCACTCCACCTTTCCGAAAAAGGAGCTGGAGAAGGAGAAATCTGTGATCGTGGACGAGATCAATTCGTATTTGGATTCGCCTTCAGAAATGATCTTCGATGAGTTTGATGAACTGGTGTTTGCCAACGACCCGCTTGGCAGAGGAACGCTGGGCACGCCCGAAAGTCTGAAAAGCTTTGATGATGAAGCGGTGAAGAAGTTCCTGAAACGCGGCTATCGCACGGATCAGATGGTGATCGCTTCGGTGGGGAAGATCGATCTGAAGAGATTGAAGGCCATGATCGACCGGTATTTTGCGCATGAGGTGGGAACAACGGGTGCCTTGCCCGAAAGGAAAGCATACAGCGGATACAGGCCTGTATCGCTTGATGTTGAAAAATCAAATTATCAGACGCATCTGATGATGGGTAACGTGGCCTATCCCGCGGGACACGATGATAGAATTGGCCTGTTCATGCTGAGCAATATTCTTGGCGGGCCAGGGATGAATGCCCGACTCCATCTTTCGCTGCGCGAACGTCATGGATATACTTACAATGTGGAGACCAATTATTCGAGCTATTGGGATACCGGACTGTTCTCAATCTATTTGGGAATGGACGAACGGTTCCTTAAAAAGTGCATCGACCTGACTCACAAGGAACTCCGTCTGCTTCGCGAAAAGGGACTTGGAACCTTGCAACTGCACAAGGCGAAGCAGCAGTTGCTGGGGCAGGTGGCCATTGGGCAAGAGAACAACCAGAGTCAGATGTTGGGCATAGGCAAGAGCATTCTGGCCTTCGATGAGCTGAGAACCTGGAAAGAGATTGCTGAACAGATCGATGCGCTTACGGCTGCCAAGTTGCTTAGGATAGCAAACGAGGTTCTTGACGAGAAGGACTTCAGTTACCTTATATATAGGAGTAAGTGATCAGGGCTTAAGATAGATGAGTTTTATGGCCGTTCTGATCTGATCATTGGTCAGCAATAACGAGTAGCTGCCTTCTGACAGACCTAAATTCAACAGGTCGATCCTTTTTGCTTCGGTTCCTTCAGCCACCGATTTTCCTGCGGCATCAAACAATTGCCATTTTAAGTTGTCTACCTGCGGCAGATTGATAATTCCAGTGGTCGGGTTTGGATAGACCGACCGCTGCATGAATTCCTCCATACCGACCGTAATGTCAATGTACTGCTGACCGTCAGAGGTGTCGGCTTCTTCCAGTCCTGCCGCGTTCACAGCTTTCACTGTGGTGTAATACCAATCGTTAGGAGTTAATGCATACGGCACATTGACGGAGGTGTTCAATCCTACATTGGTTATAGGATAAACATTCGTTCCGCCTACCACATCGCCAATGGCAACTTCATAATGGTCAATTCCAGAGTTGGGGTCGGTTGCGGCCTGCCAATTGGCGAAGAGCTGAGTGCCATCGTTCGTCTGGTCTATGTCGGATGCGCTTCCATCGGCAACGCCAGATAGAAGTGGCGGGGTCCAATCGATGTTCACTTGAACGACATCTTCCGAAGAACAATTTCCAGCGTTGTCGAAAATGTAGGTGCGTATCTCGCAGGCCGGTGTGTTCGGGTTCGGGTTCTGATAGCGCACGGGGTCGTTGGCGGTGCCTATGGTCACAAGTTGGGCCGCGGTCCTTCCTTTATATACGCGCACATCGTCATATTGGGCCGTGCAGTTTCCTGTTCGCAGTGAAATGCTGTTGCCGCTCATTATCGGGCTGGGGTCTGTCCACGAACTGGCCAGCGCGCCATCCACATACACGCGTATCTCACCGCTGAAATGGTTGCACACCAGCTTTACGTCATACCAGACGTTGGGGTCAACCGCGAGGTCATAGTCCGTTTCCAACTCCCACACATCGTTCGTCACCTTATATATCTGAACCTTGTCGTTGTCCGCCCTCAGATAGATGAAATAGGAATTTCCTCGATTATCCAGAGTTCCGTCCGAACACATGAAGTGCATTCCTGCCCTTCTGTTGGCACCCGAACCGTTCATTTTCATCCTGAATGAATAGAGATAATTGAACGATTGGGCCTGAACCACGGGAATGTAGAGGTTGGTGTTGGCGTTCGCCTCGTCCGCTTGTGTGGCGGTTCCCCCCGTCAGATTCCAAGTCCCGACCTGAGCAACCCATTGGCTCAGACCCGGATTGAATCCGTCATAGAGAAACCCATGGTCAGTATTTCCGCTCCATCGCGTTCCGTCAAAATCGATGATGGACGAGAAGCGTTCGTCATTGTTCACGCCACTTCCGCCCTGTTCATCATTTTCAGTATACAAGGCGTAGAAATTCTGTGTTTCCCAATTGTCGGTGTTCGCATCAACGGTGGGCGGTGTGTTGTCCGACCCAACGGAGTTCCACGTGGCCACCCAACCGGGATTGGCCGTACTGCAATCGCTGCGGAATTCAAAGAACAGATTTCCATTGGTGGAGGTCACAGTTCCCGGATTATTCGCCCCTGTGTAGTAACCAATCAATGGCGAAAACACGTCAGATCCATCATATATATATAGGTAGTCCCAATTGTCCTCGAGATCGAACGATTGAAACGTGACCGAAACCGTGCTCGCACCCGTTGGTTGAATGAGGGTCAACGATCGCTCATCACTATTATAGACCCCGATCTGGCCACCGCTGTCGTAGAAATCGCCAGAAGCTGCAGTCAACGTTGTGGTTGCCGTATTCGGATTCACCAATTTATAGAAGTGATGCCAGTCCCAATATTGTCCTGGATCGGTATGAGATTGATTCGGGAAATGCTGATGTCCCTTGATCTTGACACAGGATCCAGGCGTGCTTGTGGCGTTGTAGTTGGTGGTTGCTGCCCACGGGAAGTATGCGGTGCGCATGCTACTTATTCCGTATCCGCTCTGCGTTATGTCAAACACCAGATCGCCCGTGGCAGCATACATGGCTGGCGTGTAATTGGATGCGTTGCTTACGTAACCATCGTGTTCAATCCCGATCGTGTATGGATTTTCGGAACCTACATGCCATCCTTTGTCGCTTTCGCATAGCATCTGGGTGATCTGCCCTGTGTTGCTGACAACATAATGATACGACACGCTCGCGTTGCAGTTCTGTGCCCAGCTTATGGCGCCAGCGTAGGTTCCTTGAATGGTGTGAATGGTGACCGCGCCTATGGCCGTTCCACTTCGCGAACTATAATTACAAGAAGGGGTTTGTACAAACGCGTCTGCTGCATAGTTGTAACATGGGGCAATTCCACCCCCAGCCCTGTAAGTCTCACCGCTCTCATTATAAATGTGTTCGCCATTTATGAATATCCTTTTCGCAGAAAGCACGGTTAGATTTTCTCCAAAGATCTCCTCAAGATCGAGGTCTAGGGTGCTATAACCAAGCAGCGACATGAACTCGCGGTCATTCAAGAGCGAGATCACTTCAAACAGTTGGATTTCCAATGCGAATGTCTGCTCCGAATTCTCCATCGGCAGTTCCGAAAGACCCACAAGCCGCTCCGCGATGTCTCGACCGGTCCAGTCCACCACATCGAATGCCTTGAGTGCTTCTGCATAGGCTTTGATCTGTGTTGCTTCATCAGATCTGATTAATTCCAAGTCAATTTCCGAAAGTTCAGAAACCACTTGAAGCGTATTATTGAAGTACCCTTTCCCATCTTCAACCAATCCGAACAGCCCAATGGTTCTGGGAAGGCCGGTGCAGCTTTCCGGTTCATCTTGCTGAATATTCCTGAAGGCGCTACGATTATAGACCACAGCCTCCAATAGGCCTTTTGGAATTTCGGGATGAAGGGAATACGCATCTGCGAACGCTTCTTCGTAGTGGTTAATGAACGTTCGTAGTTGAGCCGAGGAACTTGTTCCTAAGGTCACCGCAAGCATGATGATGGATAATATTCGCGACATGGTTCGAATTTAGCAACCAAATTCAAGATTATCCGGTCGATAATGAACTTAGATTATGTTTGTGAAAATTCAAGGAATGAATGTAATTGTAACAGGTGCCAGCTCCGGTGTTGGATACGAATTAGCTAAGAAGCTCATAACAGATGATCGGGTTACAAAGGTCATATGCATTGCAAGAAGAGGCGATAGACTCATAGAGCT
>CAMCFW010000164.1 GCA_945874195.1 Chryseobacterium gleum | reverse complement strand
GGCACCGATAGCATGGAAGGTTTAAAATGCACGATCGATCAGTTCATTTTAGGAGACCTGGTCTTGAATGACTTTGAACTTGTGGCCTTAGACCTTGCCCACATCAATTCATCTTACCGAGATCTCGATCTGGCGCCTATAGATATTGTGCTGGGTGGCGATTTTCTTCGGAAATATGCCGCCAGCATCCGATACGGAAGCGCAGAGCTTTGGCTGACTCCTTAGTTCAACCCAAAAACCTGCTTTTCCATTTCGGATCGGGCAACCAGCAAACCTCCTGCTTGCCGAACCATCGGTAGCGATGGCGCGCCACAAGGTCGTAAACCGAATTGCGTACAAAGGCAGGCACAAACCTGAACACTTGAGCGAATTTCCAAATCCCGTCCAAGTGTTTTGAGAGGCGTAGGGCCGCATCGCTTTTAACGAAGATCTTCCCCTCTTCCAACAGAACCAGGCTGTCAGCATAGTCATTAGGGAGATTCGCGTTTTGCAGCGCTCGTTGCCCAAAGGCGGATTGAAGCGAAGCGAAACGTATGTTCTCCTGGCTGTTCCGTTTAAGAACAAATTGAACAGAAGAACAACAGAGGTTGCACACGCCATCGAATAAGAGAACGGGCTGCGCTGCTTCCATCAGCGTTGAATGACGAAACGTTTTGTGCTCATCTTCGTCTCCGAACGGATATCGATCAGGTAGAGACCATTTTGCAAGTGTGTAAGATCGAGTTCGCTGCGGATAAGGTTCTGCCCAATGCCGCTCCAAACCAGTTGGCCCATCATATCATACACCTTCATTTCCACCCTGCCGGCCATGGCGCTTTTCGGCTCGATCACGAAGTTCCCCGTATTCGGATTAGGGTGAAGGTTCAATTCAAAATATTCCACCTGTGCGCTTTCCTTTACTCCGCTGATGGTCAGGCCAACCGTGTCACCTTTATAATATGCAAGACCACCTGCCAGGTTGCCTATTAGCAGTTCGGGTAGTTGATCATTGTTCAGGTCGCCCAGCGCCACAGCTGTCCGTTCTCCTTCAAACACTGGGAATTCGGAAACTTTTTTGAAAGAAGGCTTCACGGTGAAAGTGAAATTGGGTCGTTCGGAATTTGAGCCTATGTAAGCAATTCCGCAGCCCGAAAAGGTGTTCGAACTGGCGTAGGCGTTCGATATGAAAGGGGTGTTGCTGTATTCAACCCTCAGGTCGCTGGTCGGGTCGCCAGAGGTCTGATACCAGCAGAATTCGACCACCAGATTCGATTCTCCATCCCACACAATGGGGGTTTGGGCAATGTATTCCACCGTACCTTGATTGACCAAGCCTGAAGCGGCATAATACACGGTCGGAAAACCTTCTACGAATCCGTTCAGTTCATCCAATTCGGTCATGCCCATTTTAAGGTGAAACTGAGCGTGCATGATGCTGGGCCCGTTCTCGGTTTTCAATGCTATTCTTTGAAACACACCCTGCGAAAGGCCTTGTGCGCTCAATTCTTCGGCTCGGATCAGATACTGATTCCGTCCGCTTCTGGTTGTAAATCCGAAAGGCGTGGTCTCGTTAGATGTACTGAAACCGGTTCCATTGCCTATCTGGGCCACCAATTGTTCGGATCCTCCTATAACCTCGGTTATTTCGTCATACAGGTCGGTCACCCCGCTTTCAGAACCAACTAACAACTGAAGTCTGCCCTCGTCTTCAAATAGAAACGGGGCGCTGTATCCGAAAGAAAGCCCATTTCTTCGCATATCCACTCCTCCCCAATTCGCATCTGTCTGCACATATTGTGGAGTGGTGCCGCTTCCTTGGTTCTGATAGAAGTTCAGGTTTCCATTGCGCTCGCCAATTACCAGATCGAGCAGGTCATCGCCATCCACATCATAAAGACAAGGTGTGGCAAACTGCCCCGAAATATCGATTCCTTGAAAACCTGGTTCGGTTAGCACAAAGTTGCACGGAGCACCAACTCCTGCATTGTTCTGAAAGAGATGGATGAGCCCATCTGCATCTCCAACAATCATATCGGCATCACCATCTCCATCTATGTCTCCGAAGGTGGGCACTAGATTGCCCAGGCCTAATTGGGCCAGGTTGGCAACGTTACGGGTCTGGAGAGTGAATGCGGGCTGATCGACCGTGCCTGTATTGCGGTAATAGGCCAGTTGAGAAGAGTAAATTCCCGTGCTTACAAAATAGCCCCTGTTTCCTACCATCAGATCCATTAATCCATCATTATCATAATCCAAAAGCACGGGATAGGCAGAAGTTCCAAGTTCTATCATTTCATCTTGAAGAAAATTCTCCTTTACGAGATCAACGTCAAAACCGAGCGAGGAATTGTTCTGATAGAGGTAGCTTCCTTCATGGTCGTGCCCGTTTCCCTCCTGATAAGGCGAGCAGACGATGTCTGTTTTTCCATCATTGTTGGCATCGACCAGGAAAGCCGCGGGAAAGGTGTAGAGGTTTATTGGATCTGAGCTGCCTAGGTTGGCCGGAAAGCTTTGATCCTGACTGCCAATGTGGGCCAATACGCTAGAACCATCGTTGGTAAGAATGTTCATGGTGCTGAAACTGACTTTGCTCAAAACCAGGTCCTGATCACCATCTCCTTCCATATCCATTCCCAGCATGGTGAACCCCGAATGTGCTGCTGACATTGGCGAAGCAGAGTTGTCGGTCATGCCTGTTCCTCCTTTGCAACTAATGTCAAGATTAGCGGCTACGGTAGATGGGTCCTCCTCAAAATCGCCCCAACAAGGAGTGGAAAGGACCATGGACATGCTGTCGGCTGTTCCATACAGCTGCATCGAGCGGTTCTCGTGATATTCTGCGCTTGTGCCGAATAGGCTGAACGTGACCACATCCATGTCGCCATCGTTGTCCACATCCATAATGGCGGGCAGGTCGACCGGACTTACATAGATGTTTATGAGACCGCTACCGTAGTTCGAAAGCAATTTGTTGGTGATCATGGTGAAGACCAGCGTATCCGCGTTCCCATCGTTCCGGTAAATGGCCATCCCACCGTTCGAGTATGTGAAAATATCAGACTTGCCATCGCCATCGAAATCGCGAAGCAAGACCCAATCGTGCATTCTCTTACGATCAATGCTGTGCTGGTTAACGAACATTTCCCTGTAGCGGGGCGCGTTTTCAAGCTCATTGGCCTCGTTCATTCTGAAACAATGGACGGCATCTCCGGTCTTGTCGAACACGAAAATGTCATTTCGTCCATCGTTGTCAAAATCTATGTTTGAGAATTGGCCGTGGTTCAGGCCACCTGCCCATGGGAATGCCAAAAGACCGTTTTCTTCGCTAACAGCAACGGCATCGTGGCGTTTGAAAAAAAGCTGCCCGAAACTCAGTTCGGTGCTCAAGGCCAACACGATCATCAGTAGATTCCTCATCAATTGAAATTACGCTATTTAAAAGACAAAGGTAAACCCAAAAGGTTGCGGCCACCAACAGGTTTTGTGGTGGTAATAACCATGTTTTAGCTTCAAAATGACGTATTGCTATTAACTAGGGGTTCTTCTATATTTGCACGCTCTAAAAACAGAGGTAAACTTTTACACGGATCATAATGCAAAATAAAGGCGCTATTAAGGTTTTCGCCATCTTACTCGGGTTGGTTTGTATCTACCAACTTTCATTCACGGTTGCTACACGCATCGCAGAATCGACTTACGCTGAATTGAGTCTGACCAATCAGGATTCGGCAGATAAGTATCTTGAAGAGTTCGGTTACAATTTGGGGATCAAGGAATACTCTTACCTGGAGTGTAAAGAGCGCGAACTGAACTTGGGTCTTGACCTTAAGGGCGGGATGAACGTGACCTTGGAAATATCGCTTCAAGAAATGGTTAAGTCGTTGTCTAACAACAGCCCTGATTCCACCTTCAATAAGGCAATTGAAAATGCATCGAAGAAATTGGCCACCTCCAACTTGGATTTCGTCACACTCTTCGGGCAGGAGTTTGAGGCCTTGGATCCGAATGCGAGATTGGCCTCTCCTGCCATTTTCGGTTATACCTTAAAAGATAAGATAAGTGGCGATGCTACGAATGCCGAGGTGTTGGAGGTGATCAAGGCCGAGAAAGAAGCTGCTATTGAGCAGGCTTTTGAGGTCTTGCGAACACGTATTGATAAATTCGGTGTCACACAACCCAACATTCAACGTTTGGAAGGTAGCGACCGCATTCTGGTGGAACTCCCTGGAGTGAAGGAACCGGACCGTGTAAGAAAACTGCTTCAAGGAACAGCCCAGTTGGAGTTCTGGGAAACCTACGAGAACTCTGAGGTTTATGGCTATTTGGCCGAGGCGAACAAGGTGATCCGTGACATTCAGGCCGGTGAAGAAAAAACGGACACAACTGCAACTGCCGATGCTGAACAGGCAGTAATAGATACTGCAGCAACTGATACTACAAAATCGTTGACCGACCTTTTCGGTGGTGCTGATTCAACAGGAACTGCTGAAGGTTCTGAAGGAATTGAAGACCTACAAAAAGACAATCCGCTGTTCGCTGTTCTTTCTCCTGCCGCTTCGCAAGAAGGACTTTATCCTGGCCCGGTTGTCGGATACGCTTCGATCAAAGACACGGCCAAAGTGAACATGTACTTGGCAATGGAGCGCGTGAAGACGATCATGCCACGCGACCTGAAATTCTACTGGACAGTGAAGGCTTTGGACGCCAAAGACCCAGCTCAAATTCATCAGTTGGTAGCTATTAAAGTTACAAGTAGAGATGGTGAACCACCATTGGACGGTTCGGCTATTTCGGACGCGAACAAGGATTTCGGACAGTTCGGTGCTTCACCAGAAGTAGCCATGAGCATGACTCCCGATGGAGCGAATGCTTGGAAGCGTTTGACCGGTGAGAACATTGGAAAATCAATTGCTATTGTTCTAGATGATTATGTTTATTCGTTCCCAACGGTTCAAGGCGAGATCGGTGGAGGTCGTTCTTCCATCACTGGAAATTTCACGATCAACGAAGCGGAAGATCTTGCCACGGTTCTGAAAGCAGGAAAACTGCCCGCCCCAGCAAGAATCGTTGAGGAAGCCATCGTTGGTCCAACATTGGGAGTGGAGTCCATTAACGGAGGTCTGATCTCCTTTGCTGCTTCGTTCCTGTTGGTAATGGCTTTTCTGATATTCTACTACAACATGGCAGGTTGGGCGGCCAACTTGGCCCTACTTGCAAACGTGTTCTTCATTTTCGGTGTAATGGCGTCAATGGGTGCGGTGCTTACATTGCCAGGAATTGCGGGTATCGTATTGACCATCGGTGTTGCTATCGACTCCAACGTACTCATTTTCGAACGTATCCGAGAGGAACTCAGACGCGGGACTGGTGAGCGGCTAGCCGTGGAACAGGGCTACAATGCCGCATATTCCGCCATCATCGATTCTAACGTCACATCACTTTTGACAGGGATCATCCTTTATGTTTTCGGTTCTGGACCGATCCAAGGATTTGCCACCACGTTGATCATCGGTATCTTCTGCTCGCTATTCTCCGCCATTTTCCTTACCCGTCTTGTTTTTGAGGCCAGATTGGCAGGCAAGAAGGCCATCAGCGTATCGACCAGATTCTCTGAAAATGCATTCAGGAATACAACTTTCGATTTCATGTCAAAAAGG
>CAMCFW010000163.1 GCA_945874195.1 Chryseobacterium gleum | reverse complement strand
ACAACTGACCACTTTGGGCAAGGCCAACTGGGCCCCGTTCTTCCACCCTTCTGGGCAACAGGTCATCTTCTCTTCCAACCATGCCACCGAGAAGGGCTATCCGTTCAATCTCTACATAATCAATGTGGACGGCACAGGCTTTAAGCAGGTGAGCTACGATGGGGTTTTCGATGCGTTTCCGATGTTCTCGCGCTCAGGCGAATATCTACTGTTCTCCAGCAACCGCAACAACGGTGGTGGTCGCGACACCAACCTCTTCCTGGCCAAGTGGAAGAACTGAATTTAGACCAAGGCCAGTTCTATCTTCTTTATCAGACCGTTGAGTTGCGCTGACAACTCGTGATTAGCGATCTTCCCATCAGAAAAATTCTCATTGAACTTCGGTAGGCTGAAGGTGCCCACAAGGTTGGCACCCCAGAAGGGTAGGATGGGCGTGAGGTGATCGAGCACGGAACGGCCGCCCCTTGGGCCAGGGGATTTGGCCATGAGCAGCACAGGTTTCTGCTGGAAAACTTTTCCTTCCATGCGCGAAAGCCAATCGATGGTGTTCTTGAATCCGGCCGGAATGCTACTGTTGTATTCAGGGGTGGAAATGATGAAGGCGTCTGCTCCATCGAACAGTTTGCGAAGCCGTTGAATGCTTTCTGGAATGCCGCTGGCCGTTTCCAGTTCCTTGCGGTAAAGAGGTGCTTCGAAATCGGAAAGACGGATGACCTGCACTCGCAAGGTTGGAAGCTGCAAGGCCGTGTATTCCACGAGGCGGTGATTGATGGAATCGGCACTTAGGCTACCGGAAAATGCGAGGATCGTCTTCATGGTCTGATGGTTTTCAGCGGTTCAAACAGTAGTGCGCTGGGAATGTTCTATTGTGTGGCGCAAAGGTCGGCTAAAGATCAAAGCTGCGATCGGGGTCATTCCTACGACATGTGGCTGATCGTAAAAGCGTTCTTTTGTATCCGAATCAATGATCTTAAGAATGAAAATCCAATTGCGTTTACTGAGCGTTGTCCTTCTTCTGCTTTCTGGCCTTTCGGGGTGGTCGCAAACGGGGCTGAACACCACGTTGCTCGGCCATTTCCCCTATGGTCAACAATTGAGCAACCTGAAAGGTGCTTATTACAACGGACGCGAATACGCGCTGGTGGGTGTTTTCAATGGCTTTTCTATAGTGGACATAACCGACCCGGCCAATGCTGAGGAGGTGTTCTTTGAGCCCGGCCCGGGGACCATTTGGCGCGAGCCTTTCTATTACAACGGACACGCCTATTGTGTGACCGAAGCAGGTGGTGGACTCCTAATTGTGGACATGACCCCGCTGCCCTCTGTTACAGCGTTGCAGACCAATTACTATACGGGCGACAACATTCCGTGGTCATCGGCCCACACCATGTTCATCGATAGCGTTTCGGCACGTGCCTACATCTATGGTTCGGACCACGATGAAGGAGGAGCGATCATTCTGGACCTGACCGACCCGATGAATCCTACCGAACTCGGACAATGGAACGACTACTACATTCATGACGGATACGTGAGAGGCGACACTCTTTGGGCGGCCTGTCTTGGAAATGGGGTTCACATGGTGGATGTATCGAACCCGGCCAACCCGGTGAACATGACAAGTTGGTTCACACCGAGCGTCTTTGCCCACAACGTTTGGCCATCGGACGACAACGCATTTTGCTACACAACCGATGAAGTGAACAGTGCCTATATTACCGGATACGACATGGCCGACCTACAGAATGTGGAGGAGACCGACAAGGTGCGTCATCCGCTTTCGGAAGGGGTGATTCCACACAACACCCATTTTCTCAACGACTACATCATCACTTCGCATTACAAAGATGGCGTGACCATTCACGATGTAAGCGACCCTTCCAACATCATTCTGACCGGATATTACGATAGCAGCCCACTTTCGGGTAGTGGTTTCAATGGGGCTTGGGGCGCTTGGCCCTACCTTCCTTCGGGCAACATCATCGTTTCTGACATGGAAGAAGGTCTTTTCATCATCGGTCCATCTTATGTTCGCGCTGCTCGTTTAGAAGGAAATGTGACCGAATTTGGAACGGGAACACCTTTGGCAGGAGTGGTTGTAGAGATAACGTCCATTACAGTGAACGAGAACACCGATCTGTTTGGCAATTATGCCTCGGGAACGGCCATTGCCGGCACCTACAGCGCCACTTTTCAGAAAGGTGGTTATCTCACACAGACCGTTAATGGCATTGTGTTGAGCAATGGTGAGGTTACGACCGTTGACGTGGAACTGATTCCTGATGTGCCTTTTACTTTGACAGGTCTGGTGAGCGATGAAGTGAGCGCGGAGCCGATCGAAGGGGCACTTGTGCATTTCTCCAATAGCTTCTTTGATGTTTCTTACGACACAGATGCCAATGGAATGTATGAAGACAATAACTTCTTTGCAGGCGATTATTCCTACAACGTGGCATCTTGGGGACACATCCAGGAATGTGGCGAGCTAAGCTTGACCAACCTTTCAGGGCCGCCAAGTTTTGAACTTCAGCCGGGCTATTACGATGATTTTTTCGAAGACCTTGGTTGGACCGTTTCTGGAAATGCCGGAACAGGCCATTGGGAACGCGGCATTCCGGTAGAGACCACATCGGGGAATAGCATTTCCAACCCAGGGATTGACGTTGACATCGATTGCGGTGAAACGGCTTACATAACAGGGAATGGTGGGGGCCAGGTTGGCAATGATGACGTTGACGATGGCACCTCCATTCTCCGTTCTCCGATAATGGATCTTACAACATATAGCGATCCCACGGTCACATTCCACTATTGGTTCTTCAATGGCGGAGGAAGTTCAAACCCGAATGATAGCTACGTGGTGAAGATGGATAACGGAACAGACGTGGTCACCCTGGCCTCATTGCCGGTCACCACTGGCGCTTGGACCTTGGTCTCATTACCGTTGGTAGGTCAGATCGCCATAACCACCACCATGCGCTTGAGTATAGAGGTAGGTGATTTCGAACCCGCCCATCTAGTGGAGGGCGGATTCGACCGTTTCAGGATCAACGAAGGGGTCGGAATAACTCAGTTGGTTGAAGCCATAGATGTTTCGATGTTCCCCAACCCAACGCAAGGAACGGTGAGTGTGAGGGTCGGAACCCCATTCGACAAAGCGTCATTCCGACTGCTTGATGTTGCTGGAAGAACCGTTGTTGATGAACAGAAACTCAATTTCGGATTGAATAATATCAACGTGCCACAAACGGCAGGAGTTTACCTTTGCGAAGTGACGCTGGATGGTAGAACGACCGTGACCCGATTGCTGGTTCATGATTGATTACCGACATTCGCCACGAAGCTGATCAGGCCAGAAGCAGAATAAGAACCTTTCAAAAACAGTTTGGAATGGAAAGTGAAACAATACACATCAAAGTAGAGAAGGTTCAGAATTCAAGAATAAAAGAGGTTGATTTCTCCAATATTCCATTCGGACGGGAATTTGCCGACCACATGTTCGTTGCCGATTTCGCCAACGGCCAATGGAGCGGTTTTCGAATAGAACCTTACGGAAAAATGATGTATACCCCGGCCATGCTGGGGCTTCATTACGGCCAGACCATTTTTGAAGGGATGAAAGCCTACTGGATCGACAGTGGCGAGGTTATGATGTTCCGTCCTGAAGACAATTTCAGGCGTTTGAATTCTTCTGCCGAAAGAATGTGCATGCCAACCATTTCGGTGGAACTGATGATGGAGGCACTTCGCGATCTGATACGCATTGATATTGATTGGGTACCGAAAACGCCCGATTCTGCACTTTATATACGTCCGTTCATGTTCGCAACAGACGAGTTCCTTGGCGTCAAACCATCCGAAAAATATCGTTGTGTGATGTTCACAGGGCCAGTTGGACCCTATTACACAACGGCATTGAAGGTGAAAGTTGAGGGTCATTACACCCGTGCCACCAAAGGAGGTACGGGTTCGGCAAAGTCGGGCGGAAACTACGGTGGCGCGCTTTATCCGACCAAATTGGCACAGCAGGAAGGGTACCATCAATTGCTTTGGACCGATGCTTTCGAGCATAGATACATTGAAGAGAGCGGCACCATGAATGTCATGTTCCAGCTAGGCGACAGGTTGGTGACCCCACCGACCGGAGACACCATTTTGAAAGGAATAACCCGAGATAGCGTTATCAAATTGGGCAGAAGTCTGGGAATAACCGTTGACGAATATCGCGTCAGTATTGACGAGATTGAAGAGGCATACAATAAGGGTGAACTACTCGATGCCTTCGGAATAGGCACAGCGGCCACCATCGCACCAATTGAACTTATCGGCTACAAGGGGAGGAACATGCTGCTGCCTCCGGTAGGAGAACGAAAACTTTCCGAACTGCTGAGGAATGAGCTTGCCGCCATCCGTTATGGAAGAGTGGAAGACAAGTTCGGTTGGATGGTAAGCATGAATCCATGAAAAACGCCATCTTCCTCGTTCTTATTTCAGCGGTAGCATTTTCATCGTGCAAGAAATGCGTTCAATGCGAAGCAAAGCTTAAGCAATCTCAACAGGTGCTTACCACCGTTGATGAATTCTGCGGAACCAAAAAAGACATTGAGGCAGAAGAAGCACGGCTGAATGACGAGAACATCTGCATCAAGTGCATGGTCACTACTGGTTTCGGTCCTACCGATTCAGGTATCGTCTGTGGCGACCAAGCGTTTACCGATAGTGTGGAAACTACTTGGAATGAGGCAGCCGCATCTATCGGAACCAGTGCGAATTGCGTTTACTACCGCTATACGGTCAATGTGACCTGTGTGTTGAAATAGGAGTAGGAAAAACGGCTTTGGGTCAATAGATGCTCACGTAGCCTGACCCGATCCAAACCGCATCTTCGCTGGTGCCGGTGTAAAGAGATACTTTATAGGATCCCCTATCGCGAAGCACCAACTTGAAGTTCGATTGCTTTGCGTCTTTCGGAATAGTGACCGACAGATTTGAATGGTGTTGGTCGTAGGCAGAAGCACCCAGAGGCTTGAACCAAACCTCAACGGCAATTACTTCAGTTCCAAAACCTTCGTTATTCGAGAACAATACTTCGGTGGTCACACCTCCTGGAACTCCTTTGAATTTTTCATTCTGACCTTGAAGCATTCCGCTCTGTACAGTTCGGCCAAAGGCGATGTAAAAACTTTCGAAAACGATGGTCTCCTTCTCTTCCTCGGTCAGTTCTTCCTTGATCACCGATTCAACAAATATGGGTTCGGGAGCATTTTCAACGAGTTCCTTCTTTGTCAATTCCGCCTTTTTAACGGGTGTTTCGATGGGTTTTACCTCAACCTTCTCTGGTTTTTTCTCAACCACCACTTCCTTAACCGGCTCAGGGACCACTTCCACCTTTTTCGGTCCTTCTAGAGTGATGACGGTGCTTGCCAACTTTGTGTGAAGACGGTCGAACGTGGTAATGGTGTAAGAACCCGGTGCGGTGAAATCGTACTTGAATGCAGCCCAACTTCTGCCTTGGCCAATAACTATCTTCTGTTCATCAGCAGCAAGTCCGACCTCGGGTGCAGGGGTGATGAGGAAGAACATCGCATTGCCATTGATGGTGGTCTTTCCGTTGTTGTACATCAACACCAATTTCAAC
>CAMCFW010000162.1 GCA_945874195.1 Chryseobacterium gleum | reverse complement strand
CACCGGTCGAATTGCGGGCTGCTGTTACCCGAGTGGTTAACCGCAATAAAAGGGAGTTGCAGCCGCTCGAACTCTTGCGCCAAAATTTGAATTCGGAATCGAACTCAAAATTGGCAGTTCCACAGCTGAACGGCTATCGCTTCATCGACCATGCCGATATTCTCTATTTGAAAGGAGAACGGGCCTATGCCACCATCTTCCTAAATGATGGAAGCTCTGTTTTGGCAAGTCGAAACCTCAAATATTTCGAGCAGCTATTGACGGACCGTTCGAAATTCTTCCGTTGTCATCGTTCCTTTATCGTCAATATCGATCACATTACTGAATATGTGAAAACGGATGGAGGTAATCTCATCCTGCAGGGCAACCGACACGTAAGCGTGTCCATGGACCGCGTTCCTGTTCTGATGGAAAGATTGGGACGTTAACAGACGAAAAAGGGCGTATCCTTTCGAATGCGTCTTAAAAAGGAGGGGTCTATACTTCCATCTAAATCCTACATTCGTTACGTTCTAAAAGAGATCCAATGAAGAAAATCTACTCCCTTATCGCCATATTGGTCATTACCGTATCAGTAAACGCGCAGACCAGTGGCGGGCCCGATGCCTTTGGCTACACATGGAAGAACAGCAATCACCCCTCAGGGCCTGTCTTCGACTGGGTTGACATCTCCAGTGTCGGCATCCCGGTAACAGGCCTGGCAGACGACAATGCGAGCCCTTTCATTACCATGGGCGGCATCGTGTTCAGGTATTATTGGACTGACGTTACCAAGATCGTATTCGGGTCGAATGGCTGGCTCGGTTTCAGTGCCGCCTCCAATATTGCACACTGCTTCCCGGCAATCCCGACCGCAAGCGGTGCCGCAGACCATTTTCTGGCGCCTTTCATGAGCGACCTGCTCATTAGCCAACCCGGGCTGACCTCGCCACAGGTGCTCCATCATTTTGATGCCCCCAATAACCGCTACATCGTTTCATACATCGACTGTCCATGGTGGAATCCGGCCACTCCGGGTTACCTAGGCTCCAATACGTTCCAAGTAATACTTGATGCAAATGACCGAAGCATCACCTACCAGTATCTGGACATGTCACCAAACGAATTCAATGATGTAACTACTTGCAGTCAGGACCTTGTGATCGGCATGGAGAACGTGACCGGCAGCATCGGTCTGCAGGTGATGGCAGAGACTGTGCCTCCTAACAATTTCGCCATCCGTTTTGAGTATCCCGACCCAGTGACCTTTGAGGTTCAGGACATCCAACCGCTTTGGAATCAGAATAACGTAAGCAAAGGGGAGTTTGTGAGTGCAGGCTCACAGGTGTCTCTGCAGGCCGGAGTGAGCAACGCTGGCAATGCCGATGTGACCTCTCCGATCGTTGTCAACGCTACCATGAGCACACTGGGAATGACCCAGGTGTATTCCGGAAGCCAGACCTTGAACAACGGCCTTGCTGCCGGATCGGCCACCACCGTGGCTTTTCCTGCCACAAATGTTATTGCTGCAGGGCAATATTTTTATACCGTGACCACGGTCAACAATCAGGATCTCAATCCGGGTAACAATTCGCGTCAGTCCGAAATAACCGCAGTGGACATGTCGCAAGGCGACTTCATCCTGTCTTACGCCACAGGCAACCCGCCTACAGGAGTGGTGAGCTGGGGCAGTGGGATAAGCGAGAGCGGCCTTGGCGTGGCCATGTCACCTCCCTCGTATCCCGCAACGCTGAATGCTGTAGACCTCTTTTTGGATGGTGTCTCCCAGCAGTTCACACTACAGATAATGGCGGCAGATGGCGGGGACGGTATGCCGGGCACGGTTATTCATACGCAGACCGTCTCAGCAGGGTCTTATCTGACGGGTACTTGGTCAACATTCGATCTGACCACTCCCATAGAGATAACCTCGGGCCCGATCATCATCGCATGGATCCATCTTCCAAATCCGAGCATTCAGCTGGGAACAGAGATGGCCGGCCCAATCTCGCAACAGAGTTTTGAGTTCATTGGTGGCAGCTGGACCGAGTTCCGTGAGAACAGCACCACGGAACTACTGGTTGGCGCCCGCATGACAGGGGTATGCGGTGGATTTTCTGTCGGGGCACAAAGCATTGTTCAGCCAAGCTGCTACGGGGGATCGGATGGTAGCATTACTACTGCTGTTCAGGGTGGTCAACCAGAATATGTCTTCAACTGGGACCATGGCATAGGGAATGTACAAAGTCCGTCCGGTCTTGAGGCAGGGGTCTATGTGCTTAGCGTGAATGATGGACAGGGCTGCAGCGTAGCGCTGTCGGTGACGCTGAACCAGCCCGCTCAGATTGTTGTGAACAGCACCGTGGTGGATGATGACGGGACAGGCACTGGGGCCGTTTTCCTTACGATAAGCGGTGGAGCGAGCCCTTATTCAGCTTCTTGGTCAAATGGAGAGACCGGCACAGCGGTGAGCGGTCTGGATGCTGGAGACTATGAAGTGACAGTGACGGATGCCAACGACTGTTTTGAAGTGGTCACCATAACCGTAGGCGGATCAACCGCAATAGGCGATCCTTCACGTCCGTCACTGAAAGTATTTCCGAACCCATCGAACGGCATCTTTAGGGTAGAAGGTGCGGGCCCAATGGAAGACCTGACAGTGAACGATATGCTGGGAAGGCGCATAGGTGTGGAAGTGATGGACAACGATGGCAGGTTGCGAATTCTTGAGCCGGTTCCCGGGATTTATCTCCTCCAATGGAAGACGGTAGAAGATGTCGTTTCTGTGCGATTGGTCGTAGAGTAGAAGTTCATTGCTTACCAACGAAGCCAGCGCGGATGCGGATGGGTTTCTGACGATGGGTCAGCGTTGCGGTGTTTGGCACCCCTCGCACTCCATTTCGAACACATCTTGAAAGGTCGGGACAAACAAACTATTGATCCAGATGGATCAATTCGTTGCTGGAATGTATGTGCTTGAAGTTGTGAGAGGTGATGATCGGTTCATTCAGCAATTGGAAGTGTTGAGATGAGGGCATCTTCACAATTTGTGCAAAAACCTGAATTCGGGTTCTGCACAGGTTCGCGAGGTATTGATGGAATAAACTTCACAAATCATTTTACCTTCGCAACATGAGTCACCCAACTTACCAGCGGTTGCTGAAAACTGCACCGGAGCGACTTTATCATGAAGGGAAGTTCACGTTCGGTTCGTTTGATGCCCCGATCAAGGATCCCAACCTGATCGATGCCGATCGGCCTTACAAGTTACCATTGACCAAGGGACTGAGGTGGATGCAGCTTCGCGAATGGCAGGCGTTTCAGATCAGTAACGGAACGCACTTCGTGATGGTGGCCATTTACAACGCCAAGAAGATATCGTTGGTGCAATTCATCGTTTACGACATTGTCAACAACCGTAAATACCGCTACGAGAAGAAGGTGGCCCCTTGGTCTATTGATGTTGCAACTGGTCTTTTCGGAACCGCATCATCTTACCTCAGTAAGAATTTCAGCCTTGTTGCAAAGCACGATCTGAACAGCAATCTTTTGGAACTCACCGCCTCCATCCGAAACCAGAAAGGACTGCCCGATCTGGAGGCGAAATTCAAGGGAGATCATGATGTCAAACGCTACGAACCGATGGTTGTCTGTATGCCATTTTCGGAGAAACGCGCCATGTATTCGCACAAATGCCTGATGCCGGTTTCGGGTAGCATTCAGTTCGGGAAGGACGTGATCGCATTCCCCGAAAAGATCAGCCAGCTCATCATTGACGACCACAAAGGCTATTATCCCTATCCGACCGTTTACGATTGGGTGACCGGAATGGGCCGCGATGCGGAAGGGAAACTCATCGGTTTCAACTGCACCGACAATCAGATCCTCGACCACGAAAAGAACAACGAGAACTGCCTATGGCACGATGGTAAACTGACCGCGCTCCCACCCATAAAAGTGACCCGACCCGATGGCTATAAGGGAAATTGGCATGTGAAGGACGAACATGGCATGGTCAATCTTGAGTTCAGGCCCGTCATTCATACGGCAGTTGACGTGAACCTGCTCATTCTTCGAAGCAAGTATCAGGGACCGTACGGCTTTTTCAACGGATTCATCAAAAACCGCGATGGTCAGAAGGTGGAGATCAAGGAAATGTTTGGGATGGGCGAGGATTTTTACCTACGGGCCTAAGGGTCGCAATAATTCAAGGCACAGAAAGAAAAATGAAATTAGCACATGCACAATTGTCCGTTTTCCTGTCAGCTGTATCTCTGCTGTTCGTTTCACAGATCTTCGGGCAGCCCATCCACCATTGGGAAACACTGGTTTATGATTCAGCCTCCTTGAATTATCTTGACCCGGTCGCACCGGTTCCAGGCAATTGGCACGCGGCCTCTTTCAACGACAATTCGTGGGAAGTTGGAACGGGCGGGTTCGGTAGAGCAGACGGAGATGACAGCACCCTTATCGTTGGCAACTCGGTTTATTTGCGTCATCAGTTTCAGGTTTCGAACCAGGCTGATCTTGTCAGTTTGATACTGAGCATTGATTACGATGATGGTTATGTCGCCTTTTTGAACGGAACAGAAGTGGCACGGAGAAACATGGGTGCCATTGGGTCGAATGTTGCTTTCAGCGATTTCGCCACGGGCGATCATGAAGCATTGCTATATGCCGGAGGCGTGCCCGAAGGAATTCAGATCGATGTCAATCTACTCGTGGCAGGAACAAATACCTTGGCCGTTCAGGCCCACAACCGGTCGAACAATTCTTCTGACCTGAGTTGCCGGCCGTTCCTATTTGTCGGAACCTCTTCCAACCAGATGGTTTATCAGGTCTTGCCAGCTTGGTTCACTCCTCCTGTCGAGTTCTTTTCAAATCTTCCTTTGGTAATGCTCAATACACAAGGCCAGCAAATTCCTGACGACCCGCGCATCGTGATAGAAATGGGCATTATAGACAATGGGGTCGGACAGCTCAATTCGCCCAACGACCCATACAACGGCTATGACGGGCTGGTGAACATTGAAGTCAGGGGGTCCAGCTCGCAAGGATTTCCAAAGAAACAGTACGCTTTCGAAACGCAGGACGTATTGAACAATTCGCTCGATGTGTCTTTGCTAGGCATGCCCATTGAAAACGATTGGATCTTGCACGCGCCCTACAGCGACAAGACCTTGATGCGCAATTACCTTACCTACAATTGGTGGCGTGCCATGGGTTGGTACACCACACGCACAGAATTCTGCGAGGTTTTTCTCGATGGCCAATATCAAGGGGTTTATATCCTTTTAGAGCAGATAAAGTGGGACAACGATCGTGTTGATATTGACAAGATGGATGGCGATGACAACGCTGGAGATTCGCTTACCGGTGGATACATCATCAAAGTGGACAAGACCACTGGAAGCGGTCAGTACGATTGGGCTTCGCATGTCACCGATTTTCAGGGACAACCCAAGACAACCCCATTCCAATACGATTATCCGAACCGCGACACCATCACTATCGAACAGGAAGCCTACATCCAACAATTCGTTTATGATTGGGAGCAATCGCTTCTCGATTCCACATTCATGCAACCCGATACCGGATATCGGAAATACGTTGACGTGAATTCGTTCATCGATTTCTTTCTCATCCAGGAAATAACCAAG
>CAMCFW010000161.1 GCA_945874195.1 Chryseobacterium gleum | reverse complement strand
GTATTCCGAATTCGTTACGAATTTTGGAACCTGTGCCACGCTTTCTGGCATAGATGATTCTGAAAACCAATTGTTTGAATTCGTCATTTTGAACGAAACCATTCATTTAGATTCCAAACGTGGCGCTATACTATCCGTAGAAATTGTCGGTTCAGATGGTCGGCTCATTCAGAATACCTCATTCGGTCGATCTTCCGCTGAAATGAGCCTTTCTGGCCTCAAGCCTTCGGTCTATCTATTTCGAGTGATTACTTCCGAAGGAGAATCGATACGGAAAATATTCATCCAATAGTCCGTTTCATTTTGCAATTCCTCTTGCTGTTCCTTAGTTCGGTTTGGCTTTCGAATGCCACTGCTCAGGAACCGAGGTCGATTCAGGGCCACGCGCATAATGATTACCTGAATCGTCCCGCCCTTTTTGAAGCATTGGAAAGCGGAATGATGTCGGTGGAGGCGGATGTGCATCTGATGGACGGGGAACTGATCGTGGCCCACGTTCGGCCGATGGTCAAAAACCGTAAGCGTTCGCTCGAAAACCTTTACCTGAAGCCACTGCTCGATCATGTTCAGAAGCATAATGGAAAAGTCTATCCGAACTACGATGGACCATTCTATCTGATGATCGATTTTAAGGGTGGAAGCGTTGAGATGTATGACTCGCTGATGTTGCTGCTGAACCGATACCGATCGATGCTGAGTGTGTTGGAGCATGGCGAATTGAAGAAGGGTGCAGTGACCGTGTTCCTCTCGGGGTCGCGCCCGGCTGATGTCGTGTTGCGCTCTGAGCCCAAATTGGCCTTCTTGGACGGGCGACCCGGTGACCTGGATCGCCAACAATCGGCCGATGTGATGCCGGTGATAAGCGACAATTATAAAAACCAGATCTCGTGGACCGGAAAAGGAAAGATGGGGCCAGAAGATGAACTGAAACTGCGGAAACTGGTTTCGAAAGTGCATGCAGAAGGCAAGAAACTGCGGCTTTGGGCCTCGCCCGATGGGCCCAACGCTTGGCTTACGTTCAAGCGCCTAGGTGTGGATCTAATCAACACCGACACGCCAAGGAAATTCAGCGACCATATGCATTTGCAGCAACCTGCCGACCATTGACCAGCATACCGTGCATTACGCTAAATTTGACCTTCACCTGTTCCAATAGGAAAGACACGATCTGATGTTGATAGATGTGACCTTGGCGTTTCTCACCTTCCGCTGGCTCGATGCCTTGGACATCCTGATCGTGTCGCTACTCCTCTATCAGCTTTACAGTCTGGTGCGAGGAACGGCAGCGGTCAACATCTTTCTCGGCATCCTATCGCTTTATCTGCTATGGCTTTTGGTCCGTGCGCTGAACATGCAGTTGCTAGGTTCCATTCTAGGGCAGTTCATCGGGGTGGGGGTTTTGGCGCTCATCATCGTCTTTCAGCAGGAAATAAGGCGTTTCCTGTTGCTGATAGGCACTAGCGGCATCATGAGCGGAGGCCGATTACCGCTGAGTTGGTTCAACTTCAAGAAGCGACTGAGCAACCGCTATACACTCGACATCGGGGCCATTGTGAGTGCCTGCCTGAACATGGCCCAGACCAGCACAGGCGCCATCATTGTCATCAGTCGAGAAAATGCATTGCAGTTCTATGCGAACACAGGCGAGAAGATCGATGCGGCAGTTTCGGCCAAGATCCTCGAATCCATCTTCTTCAAGAACAGTCCGTTGCACGATGGTGCGGTGATCATTACCGGAAACAGGATAAAGGCCGCGCGATGCGTGCTACCCGTGACCGATGATGAGAAATTCCCCGACCATCTGGGCATGCGACACAGGGCAGCGGTAGGACTTTCGGAGAGTTCGGATGCCATATCCATTGTTGTTTCCGAACAATCGGGCGGAATTTCAATAGCCTACGATGGAAAATTGGAATACGATGTTTCGCCAAAACAGCTTCGCGATACGCTTGAACTTACTTTCGGGCAATAGGCTCAACTGAACCTGATGGCCTTTAGCGGCAGGATGCGCGAAACAACCATCGATGGCACCAGCAACATGAGGAAGCAGAAGAACAGCGTTCCCATATTGAGAAACAGGATGTGCAACAATTGTAGGTTGACCGGCACTACTTTGACGTAGTAGCTTTCTTCGGGCAAGGTAATTATGCCGAAATGCTGCTGAACGAGGCAAAGGGAAATGCCGATGACATTGCCCCAAAAGAGCCCGACCCCTGTTAGATAAAGTGCCTGGTAAATGAAGATGTTCCGTATGCTGACATCCTTCATTCCCATCGATTTTAACATGCCGATCATCTGAACCCGTTCAATGATCATGATGAGCAGTGCCGAAATCATATTGAAACCCGCCACCACCAACATCAGAATAATGATGACGCGCACGTTCATATCCTGCAGGTCGAGCCAATCGAACATCTGAGGCTGAAGTTCTTTGACCGTGGCCGAAAACAGATCGGGGCCAATGGAATGATAAACCACTTCGGCCACGGCATCCAATTGCTCAAAATCATCCACGAAGACTTCGAAACCTGCCACCTGGTCGTCCGTCCATCCATTGAGTCGTTGAATGTGCATAAGGTCGGTTATCACATATCGTTCATCATACTCGGCCAGTCCGGTCTTGTAAATTCCTGTAACGTTGAAAACCCTTGCCCGCTGGCTTTCGTCCTGAATGAAAAAGACCTCCATCCGGTCGCCCACTTTCAGCTTCAACTTGTTGGATATCACTTCCGATATCAGGATGTTCTTGCTTCTAGAAGAATCGGTTGTGCTGAACAGTTTGCCTTGCGTAAGGTGTTTCTTGAAGAAACTCCAGTCAAAATCGGCACCTACACCTTTCACCACGACCCCCTCAATTTCTTCCTCGGTCTTAATGATGCCCGCTTTGGTGGCAAACACCTGCATGTGGCGAATGCCTTCCATCTCGGTCATGCCCGGATAGAAATCCTGCGTCTTCGAAATGGGCTTGGGTTCAATAGCGTTCAGGTTCTCATACTTTGTAATGATTATGTCGGCCCCGAAATTGACCACCTTGTCGGTTATCTCGTTCTGAAAACCGGTTACAATGGCCATTGAGATGATCATGACGGCCAGACCCAGTGCAATGCCCGCAATGGCTATCCGCACGATCGGGCGCGTTCCTGAAATAGTATTACTTTCGGCCTTGCCGCCAGCACGGATAAGGCGTTTGGCAATGAAAAATGACGTGTTCAATTCCGTGCTTTGAAAAGATCCTTTGTGCGAACCATAATGGCTAAAACTATCAATTATTTACTTGTTCTTCTGTGCCTTTCGGCATGCGCCCAACCAACCCCTGCACCACCTCCTGCTGAAACGGCCCTCATCGAGAAGGTGATCCCTAAGCCATTTCGCCTTGGTGCTCAACGAACCGAAGCCTTTCTGCCGATGCTCGAAGGCAAGGCGGTCGGCATCATTGCAAATCAGACGTCTGTGTTGAATGACGCTCATCTGGTGGATACGTTGGTTTCGCTCGGTGTGAATGTGAAGCGCGTTTTTGCCCCCGAACATGGCTTTAGAGGAAGCGCAGGGGCTGGCGAAAAGGTGAAGGACAGCAAAGACCCGAAGACCGGACTTCCGATCGTTTCACTTTACGGAAGCAACTATAAACCATCTCCCGAAAATCTGAAAGGACTTGACGTGGTGATCTTCGATATTCAAGATGTGGGTGTTCGATTTTATACTTACATAAGCACCATGAGCTACGCTATGGAGGCTTGTGCTGAACAAGGCATTCGGATGATCGTGCTCGACAGGCCGAATCCGAACGGTCATTTTGTGGATGGACCGATGCTGAAAAAGGAATTCTCCTCTTTCGTTGGCCTGCATGAAGTGCCCGTGGCCCATGGAATGACGGTTGGCGAATATGCCCGCATGGCGAACACGGAAGCATGGTTGAAAAATGGAGTGAAGTGTGATCTCACGGTGATCGAAATGGAGAATTATTCACGCCTTGAAGCATACGAACTACCTATCCCTCCGTCACCGAACCTACCGAATCAGAAAGCGATCTACCTCTACCCTAGCCTTTGTTTTTTCGAGGGAACGGTGGTAAGCGAAGGCCGCGGTACCGACCGACCGTTCCAGCAGTTCGGCTATCCGAACATGCGGAACGGGAACACTGCTTTTGTTCCTAAAAGCATCAAAGGCGTGGCGGCCAGCCCAAAATTTGAAGGTAAAAAATGCAACGGGACCGACCTTTCAACCCAAACCCTAGATAGCCTTCGAAGCATCCGAAAACTGAACTTGAAATGGCTCATAGATACCTACCATTCGTATCCGGAAAAAGAGAAGTTCTTTGATCAAAAGTTCTTCGACCTATTGGCAGGTTCGTCTGTGCTCCGCGAACAGATCATTGCGGGAAAGACGGAAGAAGAGATCCGAAAGTCGTGGGAAACCGAATTGCTTCAGTTCAAAATGATGCGGAAGAAGTACTTGGTTTATCCTTAAGCCTTATTTCTTCTCCCCGCAGATCCGCTTATCCAGTTTGGGATATCGTTGAACCGTTAACTTTCCATCCTTCGATGAAATGCTGAACGGAATTTCCTCGTAGGTACACTTGGGCTCAATGGTGAAACGGATCATTCCGTTGACTTTGAAATCCTCTTTTGTCAGCACGGTCAACGGATAATCATACGATGTATCCTCTGCGACCCAGTTCACATTTCCTTTGACCAGAGGATGAGCATCGAAAATTTCGCGCGAGCGCGGAACTTCCACGAAATCGGTGCCCAATTGCACCTTATCGTTATCTTCAATACCAACCACAAGGCGACCTAAGTTGCGGCTAATTGAACTCGGAGATGCGTAGAAACTGCCTCCGAAGAGCTTGATCTCGATGATGATTCGGTGCTCATTTACGTTCGTGTTTCCTACCCGGAGCCCGAGCTCGTAAGGGTGTTCGTTGGCGATAACTGGATCTATCAAAGGCGAATCATACATGCTCGCGGTCTGAGCGATGATCACGTCTTTCTCTGCGCAACTGAACAAGAGAGACAAAATGGAAACTAAAATGAAATTGTTCATGATGTTGAAGTTAGAGTTAAATCAACAACCGATCTGCCCAAAGGAGAAAACCAATTGCTCATCCACTTTTACACCTTGCGCATTCTCGGCCGGTGTCCATTTTCCGGGCAAATTGGAGATCAGTCCTATCAACCGTTCGTCAATGTTGTGGTATCCAGATGTTGATAAAAGGGTCACATCTTTGACCGTTCCTGACTTCGAAACTGTGAATCGAATCTTCCCTGCCATCAATTTATCCTGTTCAACCCTACTGATCATATCAAGTGTTTTCAATTTCAAAAACGCCACAAGACCATCCTTTCCTTCCTCGTACACCGCTTGATTTTCAGGAATAACGGTGATATGCGGAGTGGTGTAATTAAACTGCGGTTCACTGAAGTGTACGTTTTTCTCGATGTAGTTCATCTCGATAAGAATATCTGCTGAGTAAGGTGCTGAACGAAGCAAGTTCAACTGGGCCTCATTGAATTCCAAGGTGTTTCCCGTCACCTTTTCAACTTGTTCATATCTATCGTTCAGAATGGCAACGAATGTTGATCGCACCGATATGATCTGGTCTTTACTGATTCGATCATCGAACTCAAGAATGTTCCTCGCATCTTTCAATTGCTCCTTGGTGAAATCGG
>CAMCFW010000160.1 GCA_945874195.1 Chryseobacterium gleum | reverse complement strand
CTTGTAGAACAACGATTCTTCGTTTCTGTGGGATACACTTACCAGAATCCTTACGGCTTTTTTCTTGGAGTTAATGCTAACCTGTTGCTTCACATTTGGTCACCAGCTGAAAGAGATTTCTTTCCCGGGCCCATAGGTCTACAGCCATGGCCAGGCCTCGTTTTGGGCTACCGCCTGCCCAGCAAACAACTCGATCGCGAATGGCGGGAGCGCTCGCTGAAAGGACGCATTCTCAGGTTGGAAGAACCAGAAAGCAAGGTCGAAATGGATGAGGTCTTTTACAACGATGACCCGCTGGAGATCGACTCCACCGAAATGCGGGAGATCGAAGAGCAGTTGGCCAAGCTGAAAAAACAGTACGACCGCCATCTGAAAGAGGAACAACGCCCGAACGGAAGGAGCTTGGTTTTTGCCGAATTTTTCGGAGCGGCCGGCATTGCTTCCGTCAATTACAGCTACACACACCCAATAGCGCGGTCGAACACCTTCATGATGGAATATCGTGGTGGTCTCGGATCGGAGGGGCGCAACCTCCAGATGCCGTTGCACATAGGTGTGAAAGCAATGAAGAACTATCGCGGAACAGGCGTTTTCCTTGGCGTGGAACCTCAATACAATTTGAGGCGCGGAACCTTCGGAGCCGTTTATTTCTTGGAACACAATGTCGAATTCCATTTCGCCTACGGACTCACGGGAGGCGTGGCGTTCTACCTGTTCTATGACCCGAATCGATACAAATTCCGTCAGAACTTTGCGCCCTACGGTGGCTTCTTCCTCGGCTACCGACTGCCGAAATTGAAGAAAGTATAGCCCCGTTTGCTTTTTCCTTTACATCCATGGGAATCCGATCAACTAACTTCCTTGAACTAAATTTGCAAGATGTATAGATTAAATTGGATCACTATTTCAGTTATAGCTTGGCTAACCCTTACCCTAATTAGTTGCAAAAATGAAGTTATCGAACCTTACGAAGATTACCATGCAGAGAATCCCATGGTTCATCAAGAGGGTACGGCAATTGTGAACGGTGATGGTGCGGTGCTGAATTTGATCGGGACCATCCCGTTAGGTTGGATCCAATGGGAAGGAACACTTTGGAACTGTGGATTCACGTCCGAAAAGAAAATCATATCCAAGCTAACTCAATTGGTTGGGGAAACGCGGTTGAACCAGTTCAGAGATTCGGTGTATGCCAACTATGTGGCTGAAGCCGATATCGTTCAAATGGCTTCCATGGGCTTCAACTGCATTCGGGTTCCTTTCAATCACTCACTGTTGGAAGACGATACGAACCCCTATTTCTATAAACAATCGGGATGGGACGTACTAGACCGTGTTATCGATCAGTGCGAGGCACATGGTGTTTATGTGGTACTTGACCTTCATTCGGCCCCTGGAGGTCAATCTGGGCTTTTTATTTCCGATCCGGATGACCGCAAACTTTGGCAGGAAGATGAAAACCAGAACCGTACAATAGAGCTTTGGAGAGCCATCGCCTTGCGCTATAAAGACCGAGAATCTGTGGCGGGTTATGATCTGCTCAACGAGCCCGACTTCCCCGATGTGAACAAACTGATACGGCTTTATCAGCTTATCATTGCATCTATAAGAGAGGTTGATCCCTACCACATGTTCTTTATTGAAGGAAACAACTACGCTGTTGAATTCAAATCCTTCAATCAACCATTCAGTCGTAACATGGCCTGGAGTTTTCACACCTATGATCTGCTCGGGATAAACGCACAAGTAGGAAATTTCCAGAAAGCGGTAGACGCAGGACATAAGCATCAAGTGCCGATCTGGAATGGTGAATTCGGTGCCGATGACCTCACATGGACACAAAACACGGTTGAAATGTTCAATAACAGTTCCTTCCCTGTTTCGGGCTGGATCTTTTGGCCATGGAAAAAAATACCGGTCGAGAATGAAGTAAATTATAGGCGTCTTTATTACTTCGATCCCGGAACGAATTGGGACAAGATTAGTCGATTCATAAACGATTCAGGCCCACAGCCTAGTGCAAGTGAGGCGGAATCAGGATTGGTTGAATTTGTCGCAGCCTGTCGATTGAGCAACTGCCAGATTGATCCTGAAATGGCGAACATTCTTCAATAAGTTCAATTCTATGATCTAACCTTTTCCTTTACATCCATGGGAATCCGATCCTTTCTTGCCCGACCACTTGCTTGGTGGACCGACCGCCAGACCAAAGCGTGGAGCAGCCGGCCTTCGGAAACGCAGCAGAGGGTTTTTCAGGAACTCATTTCCAAAGCGCAGCAAACCTCCTTCGGAAAAGACCACGACTTCCTGCGCATTCGGAATCATGACGATTTTGTCAAATGCGTTCCTGTCCGCGATTATGAGCAACTGAAATCCTATTTCGACCGCACGGCTGCTGGAGAAGAGAACGTGCTCTGGCCCGGAAAACCGCTCTATCTGGCCAAGACCAGCGGAACAACATCGGGCGCCAAGTACATTCCCATAACCCGCGACAGCATTCCGAACCACCTGAACGGAGCCAAGAACGCCCTGCTCAGCTACATCCACGAAACGGGCAATTCACAGTTCTTGGATGGCAAACTCATCTTCCTTTCCGGTTCGCCTGAATTGGAGATGAAAAACAGCATTCACGTTGGTCGACTTTCAGGAATCAGCAATCATTTTGTGCCGGGGTATTTACGCACCAACCAGATGCCGAGCTACGCCACCAATTGCATTGACGATTGGGAAACCAAGGTTGAAACGGTTGTTGACGAAACCCTGAATGAACGGATGACGCTCATTTCGGGCATTCCGAGTTGGGTGCAGATGTATTTCGACAAGATTCAGGCACGGACGGGTAAACCGGTCAAGGACGTTTTTCCAGATTTCTCGCTCTTCGTTTATGGTGGCGTCAACTTCGAACCCTACCGCGCCAAAATGGAAGCGAGCATTGGCCGCAGAATAGACAGCATCGAGCTATTCCCTGCTTCCGAAGGTTTTTTCGCCTATCAGCACAAGCAGAATGAAAAAGGCATGCTGCTCATTCTGAACGCGGGCATTTTCTACGAATTCGTTCCTGCCGATGAAATTCACAATGAGAATCCCGTGCGATTGACCATCGGACAAGTGGAATTGGGCAGGAACTACGCGCTGATCGTGAGCAATAATGCCGGACTTTGGGGCTACAGTATTGGCGACATGGTGCAATTCGTGAGCAAAGAACCGTATCGCGTCATCGTCTCAGGCCGTGTCAAGCATTTCACATCCGCCTTTGGCGAACACGTGATCGCTAAAGAGGTAGAGCACGCATTGAATGCGTCTCTGGCCGAGCATGGTGGCGAGGTCATTGATTTTCATGTGGCACCACAGGTAAATCCAACGGAAGGTTTACCCTATCACGAGTGGTTCATCAGCTTCGCGAAACGGCCGGAGAATCTGGAGGAATTCGCAGCCACCATTGACCGTGAAATGCAAGCGCAGAACATCTATTATAAGGACCTCATTGCAGGGAACATCCTCCGCCCGGCCGTCATCACCGAATTGGCCGAGGATGCGTTCATCAACTACGCCCGTTCACAAGGAAAACTGGGCGGACAGTTCAAATTGCCTAGGTTGGCGAATGATAGGAAGGTGGCAGATCAATTAATTTCGGAATCATGAAAAGACGTTTCTTCATCAGACAATCTGCGCTTGGCGCTTCAGCAGGACTGTTCTTCCCGCATCTGCTTTCGGGTTGCGGAAAAGATGACCTTGGAAATTTCCCTGAAGGCTTTCGGGTCATTGTTGTGGGTGCTGGCGCTGCTGGCCTCTATGCAGCCAAGAAGATCAAGGAGCACGGAGCGGAAGTGGTCATTCTTGAAGCCTCTGGACGCATTGGGGGTCGCATTCGGAAGAACGAGGATTTTGCCGATTTCCCGATTGATCTCGGTGCCGAATGGATACATGGAAATAAGTCTTTGAGCCATCAATTGGCGATAGATTGTGGCTTTGATATTTTCGCGGATCAAGGCGAAGAGGCCTATTGGGTCAATGGTCAGGTCAACCCAAGTTATGGTTCATCCGTCCTCGAAAATATTGTTGGTATTCTTGATGGCGATGTGGCCTACAACGGTCCGGATATGAGCATTCTGCAATACGCCCAACAGAATGGTATTTCGAACGCTGATCTGGGTATACTCGAATACATTGCAGGCGAATTCGGCACTTCGGCCGATCGACTGAGCCTACTTTACACCCAAAGAGAAGGCGAGAATTGGTCCTCCGGCAACAAAGATTTCAAGTTCAAACGCAGCTATTTCGACCTTATCAATGATGTGTTGGCCGTTTCGGTGATGGATGATGTGCTTTTGAATTCGCCCGTCACTCAGGTCAATTACTCAGGCGAAAAAGTGATTGCCACTATTGCCGATGGCTCAACTTTCGAAGCCGACCGAATTCTGATAACCGCTTCGGTTGCGGTGCTGAAAACAGGAGCCATCAGCTTCGTGCCCGCCCTGCCTCAGGCAAAATTACAGGCCATTCAGAGCATCGGGATGGATGCAGGTATGAAAGTGCTGCTCAAATTCAGCCAGAACTTTTGGAATAGCACCAGCCTGATAGGTGCCTCAAGTTCTCCAGTTTATTGGCATACAAGCTACGGAAAGGACGGTTCCGACCTGGTGCTTTCGGCTTTCGTCATGGGGCAAAGGGCCGAAGCGCTTAGTACCATGGGGCAAGCGGCCATTCCACATTTATTAGCCGAATTGGACGCCATTTACAGCGGTCAGGCCACATCTTTCTTTCTGACTGGCCTTATACAGGATTGGTCGCTGGAGCCCTATGTGAGAGGCGCCTATTCGTATAGCTCAATTGGCATAGGAAATCAGCGTTCCATTTTAGCGGAAAGCGTGAATGACCGTGTTCATTTTGCGGGTGAAGCCACAGACACCAACGGCCATTTTCAGACCGTTCAAGGCGCATTGGAAAGTGGCGAGCGAGAGTTTTTGGCGATGTTGGAATCGGCAAAGTAGATTGACCTACTTAACAAGCAGTTTCTTGGTCAAAACTCCTTTATCTGACCGAATCAAAACGGAATAAAGCCCACCACTCAATGCATTTCTGAAATTCGGAATAGCCATTCTGCTCGAAACATTTCTGAATCCATTTTCCCAAGCCATCTTGCCTGTCGCGTCAAAAACAGAAATGGTCACATCGCCTTCCAAACCTGTCAGAATGAGTTCAGCGCCTTCTGAAAGTGGGTTCGGGTAAAGGGAAACCCGGTCTCCGTTCCATTCCTCAACTCCAACCCCTGGCGTATTGGCATCTATGAAGTTGATGCACTCCAACATTTCCTGAGTGAAGGCCGGGTACTCCATTGTGTGATCCACTCCGGGAATTTCATTGTACAGATATGGGAATCCGGCCCCATCCAAACTGTTATTCAAGGCTGCAGTTTGCAAAAAGGAGGTGAAATCGAGTGTTCCGGTACAAAGGCACACGGGCGGAATCTCCTGCGGATCGTTCAGGTCTGGATTGAAAAAGAACCCGGGCGAATGCCAGATCAGCCCCTTCATTGGGTGCGATGGCTCTCCGAAAAAGTATTGTGCGGCCACATCGCTCCCGGCCGAATAGCCCGTGAGGTAAACCTGATCCACGTCTATGTTAAACCACGTCATCACCCTATCGTAGGCCAAATTGAGCACCGCTTCGCTGCGCGGTTGGTCCTG
>CAMCFW010000159.1 GCA_945874195.1 Chryseobacterium gleum | reverse complement strand
AGGTGGGCAGGGTAGAGGCCATGCGTGAGCTCGGCATCAGCTATGCCGAACTGGAAGCATCGGGAATCATGATGCCCGTGGTGAGGTATGAGATCGATTACCGGAAGCCGGCCTTTTATGATGAGGAACTTACGATCATCACCCGGGTGAGGGAAATTCCCCGCTCACGTATCACGTTCGAATACGAGACATATAATGCGAAAGGAGAATTGCTGAACAAGGCAGTGACCGAACTGGTTTTTGTGGATAGCGGAACCATGAAACCGCAGCGTGCCCCGCAGCTTATTGTTGACGCGGCCAAAAAATACCTGACGACTTAAAGTTCTTTCATCAATACCTCATATAAGGAGGTCATGGCCTTGATGTCGTCCTTATGAACGGTCTCGTCCGGACTATGGACATGGTCTTCGGGTGCCCCCACAAACACCCATTCCCACGGATAGGGCGAAGACTGAAGTTCAATTCCATCGCTTCCGCCAGCGCCCTCCACTTCCAACTGAAAAGGAATGCCGCTGTTCTTCGCAATTTCGATGACCCGGTTCAGGAAAGCTCTTCGGGGCAGGCCTTTGTCGCGCATGGAAATGGCAACACCTGCACCATGTCGAACGCCTTCGGTTATCCACGTGATGTCGGAAATGAGGGCATGCCGTACACCATAATGTTCTTGAATGTATTTGCCAAGGAACGAGACCGCCCCACCACCATGCTCTTCGCGCGTGCTGAAAACAATGATGCCTTCTTCGAGGGTTTCGGCCACTTTAAGCGCATTCCAAACACCCAGGCGATTGTCCATGTAGCAGCATTGCACATGCTTTGCGGTTTCCCTAAAGTCGGGTTTGAAGGTGAGATTCGTGCCTCGGTCAATTTCGCGATGGAATGCATAACCGAAGCTATCGTTCTCTTCATTCACTTGCAGGCGGCATTCGATCTCTCCTTTCGAATCTGATCCCACCAATAGGATGTCGTTCTCGATCACCGGACCGCCCACCTTCACCAATTGATTGCCGTATCTGACCGTGAACCCAATGCTGTCCATGTGTGCGAAAATGGCAGTGCGCGGTTGCTTTCCGAATACCAGAATGATGTTCTCCTGAAACTCATTACCATGGATAAGCTTGGGTCGCACTTTCCAATTCTTCTCCGTTTCGCCAATATACTTGAGCACCAGATCGGTCATGGCGCGTTCATCACCGCTCACTGCACGGATGCTGCACAGTTGTTTCAATAATTTCACGTTGAACCGATTAAGAATTAGGAATGAAAAATTACGAACGAGAGACGAAGTTGAGCTTTATTCCTCAACAGAAAAAATGAAAATGTCCTCGTTCTCCTTCTTCATGAGGTAACGCTCACGAGCAAATTTTTCGAGCAGTTCTTGGTTGTTCTGCAGCAATTTGAGGTCATCGGTGCTTTGGGCGATCTCTTTCAGGTAATGATCGCGTTCATCTTCCAATTCTGCCAACTTGAGTCGGTTCTCAATGGTGGAGATGAAGCTGTTCTCGTCAAAAAAGGTCATCCAGGTCAGAAACACCAGAAACGAGATCACAAACTTGTTCCGCAATTTCGGAATCACATTCATGACCATTTCGCTCAACTTTTTCACCTCATAAAATTAGGTTAAGGATGTCAGTTCCTCTAGTAGGACATCGCGCTTTTTGAACATGCCGATGTTTACGGATCAACTCTCGGCCAAGAACGGATATCGGTAATCTGTTGGCGGCACGAAATTCTCCTTGATGGTTCGTGGAGAAACCCAGCGCAGCAGATTGATCATTGATCCCGCCTTGTCGTTTGTGCCCGAACCTCTTGCGCCTCCGAAAGGCTGTTGTCCTACCACGGCCCCTGTCGGCTTGTCGTTGATGTAGAAGTTTCCCGCGCAGTTCTCCAATCGCTTCATGGCCGATTCAATGATGTATCGGTCCTGGCTGAAAATGGCCCCGGTCAATGCGTAGGGCGAAGTGCTGTCAAGAATGTCCAACGTTTCGTCCCATTTGTTCTCGTCATACACATAGATGGTGAGCACCGGTCCGAATATCTCTTCGCACATGGTGGTGTATTTGGGGTCGTTGGCCACAATGATGGTCGGTTCAATGAAGTATCCGTTGGTCTTGTCGTATTTGCCTCCTGCAATGATCTCCTGTCCGTCCTTTTTGGCCTGAGCGATGTAGCCGCTGATCTTATCGAACGACTTTTCATCGATAACCGCATTGATGAAATTGCTGAAATCTTCGGAAGGGCCCATTTTCATGGAACCGAGGTCTTCAAGCACGTAGGCTTTCACTTCGTTCCAAAGATTGCTTGGAACGTAGGCCCGCGATGCAGCCGAACACTTCTGACCTTGATATTCGAAGGCTCCACGCACGATGGCCACTGCCAGTTCCTTGGCTTTGGCCGAACGATGGGCCACGATGAAATCCTTGCCGCCTGTTTCGCCCACAATGCGCGGGTAGCTTTTGTACCTGTGAATGTTGTCGCCAATGGTCTTCCAAATGTTCTGAAAAACCCCTGTTGAACCAGTGAAGTGGATTCCAGCGAAATCGGGGTGTTGGAATATGACGTCTCCTGCCACTGGACCGCTTACGTAAACGAGGTTGATGACGCCATCGGGCAGGCCGGCCTCTTTGAATATCTGCATGATGATCTGTGCCGAATAGATCTGTGTGTCGGCAGGTTTCCAAACCACGGTGTTGCCCATCAGCGCAGGTGCTCCGGGCAGGTTTCCGGCAATGGATGTGAAGTTGAACGGGGTCAATGCAAACACGAAGCCTTCCAAGGGTCGCTGTTCCACGCGGTTCCAGGTGGGGGCAGGCGAGTAGGGTGGTTGTTGCTTGTAGATCTCGGTCATGAATTCCACGTTGAAACGAAGGAAGTCGGCATATTCACACACGGCATCAATCTCGGCCTGGAAGGCATTCTTGCTCTGCGCCAGCATGGTGGCTGCGTTCATCCGGGCGCGGTAGGGTCCGGCCAAGAGGTCAGCGGCCTTTAAAAAGATGGAAGCGCGGTGTTCCCAACTCATGTTGGCCCATTTAGGACGGGCGGCCAAAGCGGCATCTATGGCCTGTTTCACATGCGTTTCATTCCCACGGTTGAAGTATCCGAGGGTATGCTGGTGGTCGTGGGGTGGCGCTATTCTCACCTTGGCCTCCGTTCTCACTTCCTTCCCGTCAATGTACATCGGCACATCAATTTCCACCGATCGCATGGCGGCCAATGCCTTTTTCAATTCGGTCTTTTCCCTGCTGCCGGCCGCATAGCTCAGCACGGGTTCGTTGGTGGCTTTCGGAACGTTGTAGAATGCGTTTGACATGGATGAAAGTTCTAGAATGAAGCGCGAAAATAACTAAACCACCTTTGCCGGAATGTCGGGCCCTGATGCGTTCTGCGGCCCAACGACCGCTGAATTCAGTTCAACATGTATGGAACCTCCATCACAAATTCCGGTATCTCAACCGTGAACATCTCGCCACTTTCGGTGCGCATGAACTGATAGAAGCCGCCCATTCGGCCCATTCCCGATTCGAGGTTGCAGGCACTTTGATAGCTGAACACTTCTCCCGATGACAACACGGGCTTTTCGCCCACCACGCCTTCGCCTTCTACAATGGTCTTGATACTGTTGCTGTCAAAAATGTCCCAGTGTCTGCGAAGCAGTTGAACCTCAAAAAGGTTGTGATTCTCGATGGTTATGCGGTAGAAGAACACAAAATAGCTTCGCTCCGGTTCAGAATATTCCTTCTTGAACCAAGTGTTAACCTTTACCCGAATGCCGTTTGTGGTCAGATTCACTGTTGCCGCTTGTCACAAATAAACGAGCATTTTCGACACCCGTTGCTCGCAGCGGTCAATTCATCGATGAAATGATAGTGTGACCTATCAATCGGTCGTAGCGCTGGCCCATCTGCGCATGATATACATAGAAGGTATAGATCTGTCGGGCTGCATAGAACGAAGCCTCGCTGAGTTCGACCTCGCCTTCTGTTTCGCCATCCCTTACATAGAGATATTGATAATTGTAATAACCCTGATTGAGGTAGGCCGTGCATTCGTAAAGGCCATCGCGGTAGCTGTATTCCATCCTATAGCGGGGCTGAATCTGCCATTCGGTAAGTCCGCCATACAGATAGATGCCCCCATCCATCACGGGCGTATCGTACTTGAACTGAAAGTGGACCAGGGCATAGTCCGAATCGCGATCGGGGTCGTTGCCCTCGCGCACTTCAATGGCAAAGGCTCCGTTCATGTCTGGAACAGAAACATAATGATCCTTATTGAAAGGCTTGTCGGGCAGCATGAAGATGTGATTCTTCAGCGAATCGGGGTCGTACCAAATGGAACGCACATTCTCGGGATGGTAGCGCAGACTGCGCATGTCCAACCACCGATATTCGTTTCCGCCTTCGAACACCACATCGCCCATGTTGTCGTAGGTTACTTTGCCTTCGTTTATGAAGATCGGTTTCATGTCGGTCTTCATGTTGTCCCATCGGTAGTTCTGCTGAATTTGGATGGATAGGTCGCCCACCGGATTCTGTATCCGATAGTCGGGGTGCAGCACCTGCACATTCACCTGATGGTGGGTTCTGCGTTTAATGATCTCCATGGGCATGCGCACCTCTGCCTTCACATCCACAAGTTTTTCATACACTCTGAATCTGCGGGTGATGATGGGTTTGTTCCTATCGAAATCTCGATAGACCACCAGCACATAATTGCCCGAAATGTTCATCCTGAAATTCTGGTTAGGGAAGGCGAGTTTGTAATGGATGAATTTCTGAACGGTATTGAACGAGAAATCGTAGTTCATCACGTTCTCTTCCAAAAACCCGGTGATGTATTCTGAACTTGGAATATCGGTCGGTTTCCAATTGCGGTCGCAATGAATGACGGTGTAGCTGTAATCCTGATATTCTGCGCTTAGGTCATCGAAAGAAAGCTCGAGCACCTCGCCCCCGTTCAGGGCAATGACGGGCAAACTCAACGACACATTCTGAACATTGAACTGAACCGTTCGGATATTCTCCTGATAGGTGCGGTCTTCGTAGCGCAGGTAATTGTCGTCAAAGTAATCTTCGCTCTGCGCCCATAAGGCACTGGGCGAAAGACAGAACGTGAAAAGGAAAAGCGATAGGATGCTACGCATAATGGGCGGCAAAGATAGTTTTCGGTGGCGCTTCAATCACCGTTCCAAGTTGTGGGGCGTTGGCAGAACGATCTTCCCTATTTTGCAGGGATGAAAAAGGTGGTTGACCTTCGGTTGATGAGAAAGGGCTTCGAAACGGTGCGGGTATCGTCAACTATCATCCGCACAATGCTCTGCACCGTTCTGATGGTGCAGAGCATTTCTGTTTCAGCGCAGTCCATCAGGTATTCCAATTTCTATGATTCAAATCTGGGTGCAGAGCTTTTGACTGAAGCAGTAACGCTGGATGACGGTTCTTTGGTGATTGCAGGAGTAACGTCCAATTCCAATGGTTCCGGTTATGCGAAAGTCTTCAATTTGGTGGTAGGTGAAGATGGGGCCCTACAACACTCTCGTGTTTGGGAAGAGGATCAGGCCTCCATTGTACCATACGCGATTGTCAGAAAGGGGAATGGTGGAATCTACCAAGCTGGAACAAAACACGATTATTCCGTGCCAAGTTCAGGCACAGGTGATTTCTTCTTGGCCAAGCTGGATGAAACAGGCGATACGCTATTCACCAAAGTGATTG
>CAMCFW010000158.1 GCA_945874195.1 Chryseobacterium gleum | reverse complement strand
TGGCTGCCATTGCGGCTGTCTGGGCTTCTGCCTTCAACGCTTCTACAAGTTGGGCCTTCGCCTCTTCTGCCTTCATGCCAGAAATGCGCTCCAACTGCTCAACTTGCTTTTGGCGGTCGCGGTCAAGTTCTTCCACTTTGCGGTTATACACCTCAAGTTGGCCATCTATCTTCTGCTGTTTGCGCACCGCCTCATCCTTCTCGCGTTTGGCGGCTTCCATTTCGCGCTTCACCTCCTCAAATTTCTGGTTCAGCGAGCCTTCTTTCTGCTTGATCCGGGTCTCGCCTTCCACGATCCGCTGATTGCGCTGATTGGATTCTTCGGCCATCTTCTGATTGCGCACATTGACTTCCTTTTCATAATTATCCTTCAGTTCATGGAACTTCTCCTTTGCCTGAAGAATTCGTTTTTCCTTGATCACTTCTGCCTTTTCCTTGGCCTCTTCTATGATCTTATCAGCCTGCGAATGAAGAGCTTTCTTGTTGTAGGCCATCATGCCTGCGCCACCAAGAATCACCCCGACCAAAGCGGCCATCAATCCTACTATTACCATCTTTTTATTTCATTTTGGTTCATAAAAAAACCCGCACAGACCATTGGCTTACTTAAACTCCAATTTTGACATTTATGAGACTGCTGAGCGCATCAGAGTTCCACCGTTCCGAACGAATTCAGAATCCCGATAAATCGGGATGAGGCCTTTCTTTAACACCCTAAGCTTGATCTCAATTTTATAAACGTTGAGTTTAACAAACGATCGATCTATGCGGGAAATCGTTGTATCGCCTTTCAGCGATACGTATTACTGCTATGTAAAGAACGAACTACTTTATCAAGTGGTAGCACTGAGCGCTAGCTCAATGGACTTCAGCTTATTCAACACGTTCTGTTCTACACTACCGGCCTTTTCTTCTCCTTCCATGGCCTCGGTAGCAAATTGCAGCACACACATGCTCAATAGGTCCCTAATATCTGTTACGGCATATTTATCCTCATACATCTTCAACCGCTCTCTGATCTGCCGTTCAGCTTTTCTTATGGTCTCCTCTTCTTGCGGTGTTTCCACCGTCATCGGGTAACTCTTTCCTGCTATTCTTACCGTTATCGCCTGAGTTCCCATTCAAAAAGAAAGTGCCTTAATTATTAAGAAGTGCTATACACTTGTCAACTTCCCGCACTAATTCATTCAACCTCTTCCTCTGTTCCTTTCGGTCATCATCATCTTCGGTGACCGCCTTTGCAATTTTAACAACTTTATTCTGTTCCTCCAGTCTGCTCACCATATTTTTTTGCTCAGTTACAAGCCTTTCCAATTCGGCATTGCGGGCGCTCAGTTTTGAGTTTTCGCTTCGCAAATGGGCCTGCGCATTCACAAGTCGTTCAACCTTGGCGGCCAGATCTTTGATATAGTGGTCGAGTTGTTCCATCGAAACATCGGTATACAAACATACCTCTTTCTATTTTCAGTTCGCAAGGAATGGTTCGATCCTTGCCGGAATGAACGTAATTTTCCGCCCGTTAAACCATGCGAAACCTTCTTTCATTCATACTTATGTGGAGCTACGGGTTCTGTTCTGCTCAGAATAAGGATTATCAGAATCCGCTTGATGGCGAACTGATCCTTTCCGGAAACTTCGGTGAAGTGCGCACAAATCATTTTCATTCTGGCCTTGACATCAAAACAGGTGGCGTTGAAGGAAGACCGGTCTATTCCGTGGCCGATGGACACGTAAGTAGGGTCTCGGTGGCGGGTGGCGGCTTCGGAAAGGCCGTTTACATTGAGCATCCGAACGGAAAAACCTCGGTGTATGGGCATTTGAGTGCCTTCTCCCCTGAAATTGCCAAGTATGTGAAAGAACAGCAATACGCCAAGCAGAGCTTTGAGGTGGATCTGACCATACCGTCAGCACTGTTTGTTGTGAAAAAAGGGCAGCAGGTGGCCAAAAGTGGAAACTCGGGCGGATCTGGCGGACCACATCTGCATTTCGAGCTGCGCGAAACTGAAACCCAAGCACCGGAAAACCCTTTGAACTACGGATTTAAGGTTAAGGACGACCGAAGACCCGAGCTGCAGAAACTGTGGGTCTACGTGCATTCGAACAGCGGGCATGTAGAAGGTCTGGTCACCGAAAAAGGATTTGCCCTAAAGCAGGTAGGAGATAAGTATTCGCTGACCGCTGGCGACACCATTAGGGCCCACGGTAAGCTGAGTTTCGGACTGGCGGCCCTTGACCGATTCAGCAGCGCCAGCAACGTTTGCGGCATCTATAGTATGAAGGTAAAAGTGGGCGATGCGGTGATCCACGAACAGAAGATCGACAAGTTCCCTTTCGATAAAAAGCGAATGGTGAACTGCCATACCGACTATAAGAAGAACAAAACGGAGAACCAGAAGGTGTATCGCACATACATTGCTCCAGGCAACACGCTCGACCTATACACTTCGGTCATCAATGGTGGAACGATTGAGGTAGAAACGGGTAAGTTCTACACGGTTCGGATCGAAGTGCGCGACCATGAAGGCAATGTGTCTAAAATCAGCCTCACCATTCTTGGACAGATGCGGTCAGTTTCCACGCTTTCATCCAAACAGGATCTTACCGAACTCTTCTATCCGAAAAAGGAAAATTCGTTTTCAAACCATTCGCTGCAAATGACCATTCCGATTGGGTGTCTTTACGACACGCTGAAGTTCAAATACGACCTCAAACCAGCTTGCAAAGGCTGTGTTTCTGCGGTGCATTCCATCGGAGATCTGTTCAATACACCTCTAGACAATTACATGTCGCTTTCCATTAAGATGAACCAACTTTCTGAACCCAAGATCCAAAAGGCGGTATTGGTCTCTTTCAATTCAAAAGGAAATCCAATATCTGAAGGTGGAAGCGCCAAGCTGGGCTGGATGAATGCACGGACCCGAAGTTTTGGCAATTATGCGGTAATGCTCGATAGCGTTGCCCCGCAATTGAAGCCGAAGAATTTCAATCCCGATAGTCATCGGGATCAAACATCCACCTCTGGCCTAAACAGGTTGGAATTCACACTTTCGGATAACCTTTCTGGGGTCGATGTGGTTGCAGGAACCCTGAACGGGAAATGGGTGCTTCTTGAACAGGATCCGAAAAACAACCTACTTTACTACGTGAAGGATGAACGCTTTGTCAAAGGACAGAACACGTTCCGGATCAGTGCTAAAGATAAGGTGGGTAATGTGAGGGAATTGAGCGTCACCGTACAATGAGCAAATAAGGCGATTCGCTTATTCACCCGTTAATAAGCTCCATTCCGTTTCCTTACAAACCACTCTAAGCCAAGCAGCGCAAGGAGCAGGAAGAACAGCCACTTCATGTGAATGGCCTCTTTGAACCATGCCTGTTCGTACACCACATTCCGGATGTCTGTACGCGCTTTGATGGCTTCGGCCAATTTATCCAACTCGCGAGGGTAGAAAAGTTCACCTCCCGAACCGTTGGCAATTTTGTACATCAGACCGTGGTCGGCCGTGGTGCTCGTGGTTTCAAGTTTCAGGGCCGCAACCATGAACTGCCCGCTGCATTCAAGCACCTTTCCGCCATTGCTGACCTTCGCCTTGTATCGATAGTTTCCTTCCTTGAAACTTCCAGCATTCAAGCGATAAGCCACCTCGGTGCGATTGAATTTATAATCAAAGGCTTTTCCTTGCTCATCGGTTATGGTCAGGTCCACATCGGGCTCGTTGATCGGTTCGTAGGTCTCGTTGTAAAGCTCTGCATTGAACACAACCTCCTCGTCTTCCGAGTAGCTGTTCTTGGTATTCACACGAAAAAGGCTCTTGTCGGTCTTCAGCGCTAGGAACTGAACCACTTTCGAAAGCAGGGCATCGAAGACCTCATGCGAACCGTTCTCTTCAAAGTCGCGCATGCGCCAGCGCCAGATGCCATCGCCTACGAGCACGCCCGTTTTCCTTCCCGAAACATCGTTGAAGAGCAATAGCGGACTCTGGGTTTCCACGTTACCGATGCGCTGATGGAACAGTGTCTGTGCCGATCCGCTTGCGGCATATTCTGCGAAAGGCGCGTTCAATGGCGGAAAGCGTTGCAACATTCTCCGAACATTCTCATCCAAAGTGAAGAGCGAAAAGCCTTTGGCAAACACGGGCAACACCTCATTCCGACTTTGGCGTGCCGCATTCACCTGCAATCCGAAGTTCATATCATTGAACCAGCGCAGATCGGTCTTGCTTCCAACGATGCAAAAAACAGGAACGGTCGATGCTCTTATCTTGTCCATGTCGGGTCTGCCAGCGCCACCTTGCTGCGGCAATTGGTGAAGGATGATGAGGTCATATTGCTCAGGGCTGAATTCCTTTTCGCCTAACACCATGGCGTCTACTTCATAATTGTCGTTGCCCGAAATGGAACGCTTCAAAGCTGCAATATCGGGATGTGGATTGGCCGCTAGAATAAGCACCTTCTGTCGTCCGTCAAGCACCTCCACAAAGAAATCCTGCGTGTTATTGCTTCGCGAAAGCTCTCCATTAAGCACACTTACGCTAGCGCGGATACGGTTCAATCCAGGTATTTCGGCCTTCAATTTGGCGGAAAGCACTTTCCTGAACGAATTGCCGATGATGCTGACGCGCTGCTCCCACAGAACACCATTCTCGCCCGAAAGCTGCACGGTCACATCCTTGCCTTGGAACTTCTCGGCCTCAAGCGTTATCTCCACGGGAAATTCATTGCCCAGATAGGCATACCGGTTATGATCCACTTTTTTGAGAATGACATCGCGCTTTATGCTGGTATCTCCTAGCGCAATGCTGTAAACCGGTGCGGTCAAGTGCAGCGGACTGTAGATCGGGTCGCGGCCACGGTTATAGAGACCGTCCGAGGCGAGAATAACCGCTCCCACGTTCCGATTGGCATAGACATTATCCAATTCCTCGAAAAGTTCAGAAATGTCGGTTCGGCCATCGGTATGGTCTGCCACTTCCTTTTCATTCACATCATTGCCAAAAACGTAGCTGCGCACCTCATAATCGCCCGAAAGTTCTTTCCGGAGCTCATTCAGTTTCTCCTGAAACTCAGCGCGATAAAAGGCACTGTCGCTGTTGAGAAGAATGCTGGAAGAATTGTCCTGGGCTATTACTACGATCGGTTTCTCTGTCCGCTTGCTGGTAGACCTGATCATCGGACCAATCAACAGCACTACGATGATGAACACGGCCAGCCCACGAACTGCGGCCAAACTGCGCACCATCCAAAGGGGCATTTCGGCAGTGCGTCTCTCGCGGAAATACATGCCAAGCGCATAGCTGGCACCAGCCAGCAATGCTAGTATAAGGAACCAGGTTGGAAATTGGAAGACGATGCTCACGTCAACATTCCTCCACAGACCGAGATCGATTGCCCGGTCACATAATTAGAAAGGTCGCTGGCCAGGAACAGCGCGGCATTGGCCACATCTTCGGGCGTGCCACCACGCTTCAAAGGAATCTGCTGTCGCCATTCGTCCACCACTTTCTGATCCAATGCGTCTGTCATTTCTGTTTCAATGAAGCCTGGAGTGATGGTGTTGCAGCGAATGTTCCTTGAACCCAATTCCTTTGCAATGCTTTTGGTAAAACCGATGATGCCGGCTTTGCTGGCCGCATAGTTAGACTGACCAGCATTACCCTGAACGCCCACAATGGAACTAATGTTGATGATGCTTCCACTACGCTGCTTCAGCATGATGCGCTGCACGGCCTTCGTTACGTTGAATAC
>CAMCFW010000157.1 GCA_945874195.1 Chryseobacterium gleum | reverse complement strand
ACGACTGCTATCCAGCTTTACGGTCTGATAAAAGGCCTCTCGCGACTCTTTTAGTTTGCCATCGCGAAGCAGAAAATCGGCCTTCATTGCAAACGATTTGGCATCGTTCGGGTGGGCAGCGCTGAGCAGATCGAGCAGCTCGTAGGCCTGATTGAGCAGACGGTCATCGCGCTCGGTGAGGCTGTAGTACGACATCATCACTTGGATCTTGCTGTCAATTTCCAAGCGGTTGTTCCCGAATGCCAGCTTCAGTTCGCTGAACGACCGTTCGTAGTTGCCTTGTTTCTTATAATATTCAGCTAAGAGGAGGCGTAGGGCGGGGTCATCGGGATCGTTTTCCAACATACGCTCGTAAATGCTGAATGCCTTATCTAGTTTATCGTTGGCCGTATATACTTCGGCCAACATGCCTAGGTAACGTTGCTCTCCCGGAAAGTTCTTGATGAGGCTTTCGAGCTCGAGCACAGCCTCGGGCAACTTGTCCATCTGCAAATAGATCTTCTCTTTCTGTATGGAAATGTCTTCGCTTACTCCCATAACCGATTCGATCTTGTTGTAAGCTGCGATGGCATCATCAAACCTGTTGAGATAGAGATAGGTGGTGGCTAGGTCGTACTGATACTCCAGTTTCTCTGGTTTTAGTGCGGTCAGCTTCTCATATATGCGCAAGGCAGATGGAAAATCGTTAAGTCCGATATGTATCTCTGCGGTAAATAGGGCATACCACTCGTTTGTGGGGTCGAGTTCCATGGCGCGCTTGGCAAAAGGCAGCGCCTCTGCTATCTGTTCACTCATGGTGAGCAGGTTTCCGAGTTCGTAGAATGAAGTGGCGTTATTTGGATCGATCTTCAGGCATTCGTTATAGAGCGTGGCTGCTTCTTCGAAGTTGCCGAGCATCTTCTGCTTGCTTGCATCATAGAAGAGTTCAGTAATTCTGCGTTTCTCCTCGTAGGTCGGCCCATTTTCCTTCTTCTTTTTCTTCTGGGCATTGGCAATTCCTACCGAAAGAGACAGAAAGATGAGCAGCGATATGTGTAGGAAACGACTCACTGCTTCCCTGTGTGTCCAAACCCGCCTTCACCGCGGGTAGTGTCGTCCAATTGCTCAACCTCCAACCAGCTTACCTGTTCGTGTTTGGCAACTATCATCTGTGCGATCCGTTCTCCGTTCCTGATCACAAACGCTTGGTTGGACAGGTTTACGAGCAGCACCTTTATTTCGCCACGATAATCTGCATCGATGGTGCCCGGAGAGTTCAAAACGGTGATTCCATGCTTGTAAGCCAGTCCGCTGCGTGGCCTGATCTGTGCCTCTGAGCCTTTTGGCAAGGCAATGAAGAGTCCGGTCGGAATGAGGGCACGTTCAAGGCTATTGAGCACCACATCTTCCAGAACATGGGCGCGAAGATCCATTCCGGCAGAGAATTCCGTTTCGTAATTCGGCAGTGCGTGTTCAGAACGATTGATAACCCCTACTTCCATTCACTTCATTTTCTCAAAAGAGCGTCAAAACTACTTAAAATTGGGGCGGATCAAGACCAATGAAAACCCTGCATAGGCTGCTAGGAACAGAAGATTCAGTAGCCATCCGAATTGCATTAGCGCAATTCCCAAAATCAGGCTTGTCCAATAGAGCAACAGGGCCGTCAAGATCATCGCTCCGAGTTTGCCGAGTTCGTAAGGAACCGGGTAATATTTGCGGCCCAGCAGGTAGGACGCAACCATCATCGATCCGTAGCAGGCAAGCGTTGCCCAGGCCGAGGCCAGATAGCCGAATCTTGGAACAAAAAGCAGGTTGAGCACCACGGTGATGAGTGCTCCGAAGATGGCCAAGGCTGCGCCAAGCGATGTGCGGTTGCTGAGCTTATACCACACCGATTGATTGTAGTAGATGCCCAGAAATATGTTGGCCACCAGCAGAATGGGCACCACCTTCAGCCCTTCCCAGTAGGCCTCGTTAGGAATGAAATGTTTGAACTGACCGATAAAGAGCATTACGAAAAGAAAGGTTGCGGCCAAAACCCACACGAAGTAGGTCATTACCTTGGCGTAGAGGGCTCTGCTACCTTCCTGTTTCTCTTGCGAGAAGAAGAACGGTTCGGCCGCATAGCGAAAGGCCTGTATCATAAGGCTGATTACGATTGAAAGTTTGTAGCACGCCCCATAGATTCCCAATTGATACATGGCTTGGGTTTCGCCCATTTCCGGAATAAGCAGTCGTTTAAGGAGCACGCGGTCGAGCATTTCGTTCATCATTCCGGCCAGGCCTGCCACCAGCAGAGGCAGCGCATAGATGAGCATAGGTTTGAGCAACAGCCACTGCGGACGGGTGAAGCCCTGTAACATAGTAGGGCCCAAAAGCAGAAACTTGACCAGGCTGGCAAGCAGATTGGCTATGAAGACGTATCCTACGCCCGTATCAGCATGATAAAAGGTGTCTGTAAGCCAATTGGAACCGCCCGACTGCACAAGTGGCAGACAATAGCCTAGAAAAAAGACGTTGAGACCGATGTTGACCAATACATTGGCAATGTTTATGCCCGCAAAGGTCTTGGCCTTGTTCTGCGAGCGCAGTTTGGCCAGCGGAATGGACGAGACCGCATCGAGACCGATGATGATGGCGAACCACACCACATATTCCTTATTGTCGGGATAAAGAAGCCACTCGGCAATGGGTTGTGCGAAGATGATGGCCACCAGAATGAAGAACGAAGTGGTGGCGACCAACGAACTGAGGATGGTGGAGAAGACCCGTTCGGGCGTTGTTTCGTCCTTGGTTGAAAAACGAAAGAAGGCCGTCTCCATTCCATAGGTCAGTAGAATGATGAGGAAGGCCACATAGGCATAAAGCTCGGTGATGATACCGAAGCGTTCGGGCGCAAACACAAGCGTATGCAACGGAACAAGTAGATAATTGAGGAAACGGGCCACAATGGAACTGATCCCATAGATGGCCGTTTGGCCCGCAAGCTTTTTAAGTACTGACAATCGATTCTGTCTTTGTTGATGGCCGAACGATGTAAAGTTCTAAAGATTTGTTGCGGTTTAATAAGGAATGTTAAAAAGTGGTAAGTGGCGGATGAACAGCTTGCACCGGTTCGAATGTTGTAAGCGCGGAATGACCTCAACATCACATAGAATACGTGTAGAACAAATTAAGCGAGGCGCATTTTTTCAAGTTGATACAAGCCAAATAATTAACCTTACATTTGCGCTTTATTCAATTATTTATCAATACAATGAAAAAAGGTACAGTAAAGTTCTTTAATGATTCAAAAGGTTTTGGATTTATTATTGACCAAGAAACAAAAACAGAATACTTTGTCCACGTCTCTGGCTTAATTGACGAAATTAGAGAAGACGACAACGTTGAGTTTGAACTGAAAGAAGGCCGTAAAGGTTTGAACGCAGTCAGCGTGAAAGTTGTCTAAACAACATTCTTGTTTTAAAAACAAAAGGCCCACCGACAGGTGGGCCTTTCTTTTGTACTCAACTTTCTTCATCAGGCCGAAACCGCGGCCAAAATAGATTCGAACAACGCCTTACCATCCTGGTTTGAAAGGTTTTCATCTGCAGCTCGCTCTGGGTGAGGCATCATTCCGAAGACGTTTCTGCCTTTGTTTGTGACCCCGGCAATGTTGCTCAATGAACCATTTGGATTAGCAGCATCGGTCAGTTTTGCGTTCTCATCGCAATAACGAAAAAGTATCTGGTCATTCTCTTCCAATTGAGCCAAGGTGGAAGCGTCTGCATAATATCGTCCTTCGCCATGAGCAATGGGAATCTTGAGAGCAACTCCTAGCTTCAACTGTGAGCTGATAAGCGAATCGGTTGTCTCGCAGCGAATGTTCACATTGCGGCAGATGAACTTCTGCGTGTCGTTGTGCAACAGCGCGCCAGGCAACAGGCCAGCTTCGCAAAGCACCTGAAAACCGTTGCAGACCCCAAAAACATAACCACCATTGGCTGCAAAGGCGATCACTTCGGTCATGATAGGCGAAAAACGGGCAATGGCGCCCGAACGCAGATAATCTCCGAAAGAAAACCCTCCTGGAAGCACCACCATATCGACCCCTTGGAGGTCGTGATCCTTGTGCCAGAGTTCAACCACTTCCTGATTCATGATGTTCCGAAGAACATGTATCATGTCTTGATCGCAATTGGATCCAGGGAATATTACCACACCGAATTTCATACTCAATAGATTTGCCGTAAAATTAGCCCTTTCAAAGGCCTTATTCCACATTTAGAAGGGTATTTTTGAACGGATCTTAACATTAGACCATGAATAGAAGAGACGCGTTGCGAAAAGCAATGATCGGTGGAGCCGGATTGGCATTGGCACCCTATGCTTCGGGGTTTTCATTTCCCGAAGGGCTGGATTTCACGGCAGCCGATTTCGGTGACGATTTCCTATGGGGAGTGGCCACGGCCGCCTATCAGATGGAAGGCGCTTGGAATGAGGACGGGAAGGGCCCTTCCATTTGGGACACCTTCACTCATAAGAAGGGCAACATACATAAGAATGAAAATGGTGATGTGGCCTGCGATTTCTATCGCAACTACGCTTCAGACATCGGCCTTATCAAGCAAATGAACATGGATGCGTTCCGTTTCTCTACGTCATGGTCGCGAGTGTTGCCGAACGGAACCGGGCAAGTGAACCAGAAAGGCATCGACTTTTACCATCGCGTCATCGATTCGTGTTTGGAGCAGGGTGTGCAGCCTTGGATGACCCTATATCACTGGGACCTGCCTCAGGCTCTGGAGGACAAGGGCGGTTGGCAGAACCGCGATGTGGTGGGTGCGTTCGAAGAGTATTCGAACCTCATAACCAAAAGCTATGGCGATAAAGTGAAGAATTGGATGGTGCTGAACGAACCAATGGCCTTCACAGCCATTGGCTATCTGCTCGGCATTCACGCACCAGGCAAGACCTGGCCGAAGAATTTTGTCCCAACCGTGCATCATGCCACGCTTTGCCAGGCCGATGGTGGACGCATCATCCGTGCGAACGTGAAGGATGCGCACATTGGAACCACGTTCAGTTGTTCTCCGGTTGAGCCTCTGAACGATAAACACAGCCACGATGAAAGCGTTTCCCGATTTGATGTGTTGGTTAACCGCCTGTTCATTGAGCCACCACAGGGATTGGGCTATCCGACAGAAGACCTGCCAATGATCAGAAGGATCGAAGATTTCATGAAGGAGGGAGACGAAGCGAGGATGACCTTTAAATTCGATTTCTATGGTCTGCAGAACTACTCTCGAATGATCGTTAAGGGAAACGGCATCATTCCTTACGTGGTGGGGGTACCCATGAATCCGAAGAACATGAAACCTAAACCTGGCATCACCGAAATGGGATGGGAAGTGCATCCGGAAGGCATTTATAAGATGCTGAAATACTTTGACAGGTATGAAGGCATTGACAAGATCATTGTGACCGAGAATGGCGCTTCGTTTCCCGATAAACTGGAAGGCGGTGCCATTCATGATGAGAAGCGCAAAAAATTCTATCAGGATTATCTGCGCCAAGTGCTCAGGGCAAAGCGCGAAGGCGTAAATGTGGCCGGCTATTTCGGTTGGAGCCTGATGGACAACTTTGAATGGGCCGAAGGGTATCAAACTCGATTCGGCCTGGTGCATGTCGATTTCGAAACACAGAAAAGGACCATAAAAGACTCTGGCCTCTGGTTCAAGGACTTCCTTGCGGGCCGATAGATCGGAACTTATCTTCCTTTATCTCGTAACCGCG